>WJMH01000026.1 GCA_014728045.1 Candidatus Omnitrophota bacterium | reverse complement strand
GCTGCCTTTTTCTGCGTGAGGCCTCATCTTGCGACAGGCTCTTGTCCTGGCGGTCCTTCAGGTCCTCCTCGCGCCTCTTTTCTTCCCTCCGGCGGTCCTCTTCACGGCGCTCCTGCTCTTTTTCCCTGTCCTCCTCGCGCCGCTTCTGCCGCTTCTTCTGGTCTTCTTCGCGTCTTTTGTCCTCTTCCTTCCGGTCCTCCTGCCTCCTCCGGTCTTCCCTTTTTCGGTCCTCTTCGCGGCGTTTCTGTTCACGCCTGGCTTTTTCTTCAATATCTTTCCGCTCTTCTTCGCTTTTGGCTCTTTCTTTTTTCCTCTCTGTATCTTCCCGTTGGCGCTGATCCTGCCTTTCTCTATCCTCCCGGCGTCTCCGGTCTTCTTTCTGGCGGTCCTCCTCGCGCCTGTTCCGGTCTTTCTGCCGGTCTTCTTCCCTGCGCTGCTGGCGTCTCCTTTGGTCTTCCTCCCGTCTTTTCTCTTCGGTCTTACGGTCCTCTTCGCGCCTTTGCTGGTCTCTTTCTTCCTGGCGCCTCTTTCGTGATTCCTCATCCTGCGGCAGACTCTTGTCCTGACGGTCTTTTCTGTCCTCCTCCTGCCGGCGTTTCTGCTTCTCCCGATCCTCTTCCTGCCGTTTCTTGCGGGTTTCTTCATCCCGCCTGCGGCGATCCTGTTCCCTCCGGCGGTCTTCCTCGCGCCGCTGTTGCTGCCTTTTTCTATCCTCCTGGCGCCTCTGGTCGTCTTTTTGACGATCCTCTTCCCGGCGCTGCTGGCGCCTCTTCTGCTCTTGCTGTTCCTTCTGGCGCTCTTTATCGGTTTTGGCTTTTTTCTGACGCCTTTTTGAATCTTCTTCGCGCCTTCTGTCTTCCCTGCGACGGTCTTCTTCGCGCCTCTGGTCTTCGGTTCTCTGATCCTCCCGGCGGCGCCTATCCTGCCTCTTACGGTCTTCTTCTCGGCGCTCCTGCTCTTTTCCCCTGTCCTCCTGGCGCCGCTTCTCTTCCCGCTGGCGGTCTTCTTCGCGCCTCTTGCTGTCCCGCTCCTCTTGCCTTCTCTTGCGCGATTCCTCATCCTGAGGCTGGCTCTTATCCTCGCGATCTTTTTTGTCCTCCTCGCGGCGCTTATCCTCACGCCGGCGGTCCTCTTCCTGCCTCTTCTGCTGCCTCTTACGGTCTTCTTCGCGGCGCTTTTCTTTTATATCCTGATCTTCCTGCTTCCTTTCCTGGTCGCGCTGGCTGTCCTCTTTATCGCGATCTTCCTGCTTTTTCTGGTCTTCTTGCCTGCGCTGCCGTCTCCTTCTCTGCTTCCGGTCCTCTTCCCTCTGCCTGGCATTCTTCCTCGATGCTTTTGAAGAGGACTCCTTCATGCGCTTTTTCTTCTCTTTTAAGGCTATTATCCGTTTAGCCGCCACTTCATGGTTGTATTTAGGCCTTCTGTCGCCTTCGTCCACGTCGATCGCTCTTTTATAATAGGACTGGGCCTTTTTACAGAGGGCCACCGCCTCTTCCATGTTAATATCTTCCATGGACTCGCTTTTTCTGTAGTAAGAGTTCCCTATGCCCATGAGAGCGTCTTTTTCAAGGGAGATATCCTCCGTACTGAGAGCTCGCGTAAAGGATTTGATGGCCGTGTCGTAGTCTTCCTGCTCGTAATACACCGTTGCCGCGTTAAAGTTTACCAGGGGAGAATCGGGTCTCTTTTTCAGAAGTTCCTTGTATACTTCCAGCGCTTCTTCGTATTTTTTCTCGCGAAAAAGACCGTTGGCGAACTTCATCAGCTTCTTATCGGCATCATCAGCGCGCACGGGACCTGTTATCAATGAGACTGATATCAGTACAGCTAAAAGTTTCCTGAAAAATATCCTCGTTTTCATTGTTATGCTTCCCGTTTCCGCGCTTTAAGGACCAGTTCCCCGAAAAAGAGCAGCAATACCACTGCCAGCGGGTACTGGTACCTTTCCTTGTATACTTTTACTTTTTTCTCCTCGGTTTTCTTCTTTTCCAGTTTTGACAGGCGTTTTTCGTAAATCTCTCTCAGACCGAAGTCCGCCTGCGAGGCCCTCACGTATATACCCCCGGTCTTCTCCGCTATCATCTGGAGCGTGCTTTCCATAAGGCGCGACTTGACGCGGTTACCCTTGGCGTCCTTGACGTAGACCTTCTGGCCTTTTTCATCAAGGTAAGGTATAAAATCGCCTTTCGGAGTACCTATACCTATGCAGGATATGGTTATGCCCTCCTTTCGCGCGCGCTCCACGGCTTTTTCAGTGCCTGCCTCCGTTGTCTCCCCGTCGGTGATGATTATCATGACCCTGTGCCTCGTAGCCGCTCCCTTGTAGCTTCTTATAGCCTCCTCTATCGCGCTGGAGATGGAAGTTCCCCCCGTGGGGATGGTCTCCGTGCTCAGGTCGTTCAGCGTCAGCAGGAACCCGTTGTAATCCGCTGTAAGCGGGCACTGGAGGAACGCCTGCCCGGAGAAGGCTATTAACCCCACCCTGTCGCCCTTGAGCCTTCTCACGAAATCCTTGAGCTCCGTTTTCGCGAAACTCAGCCTGTTGGGCTGTATGTCCACCGCAAGCATGCTTCGAGAGGTATCAACGGCTATTACCACGTCAAGCCCCTTGCGTTCATCCTCCTTCCAGTAAAACCCCCACTGCGGCCTCGATAAAGCTATTATCATAAAAAGAACCGCAGTAATATTAAAAACCACCCACATCTTCCTGAGTTTCGCGTCATAAAATGGCGCTATACCCGAGAGGAGCTCCTTCTGGGCGAATTTCTCTATTGTTCTCGTCTCCCTTTTCATGGCCCAAGCGTAGAAGAGCGCCAGTACCGGTACAAGCCATATCAAATATGTGAATAACTGAAAATCACCGAACTTCATCTTTACGGTATCCTTCTTAAGAACGTGTTACGCAGTATCATCTCCAGAAGCAGTAAGCCGAGCGCCGGGAAGATAAAGTACTGGAATACATCCACGTACTCCTCGAAACTTTTCTGCTCGATACCGGTCTTCTCGAGCCTGTCAATCTCCCGGTAACTCTCCCGGAGAGTGTTCATGTCACTCGCCCTGAAATACGCACCGTCCGTTAGAGTGGCTATTTTTTTTAATTCTTCTTCGTCGACCTGTATCACAGGTTCCCTGTAAACCCTCCTGCCCGAACCGTCATCGGCTTCCTGGAGCCCTCCGCCGGCCCTTACCACGCCGATGGGATAAATCTTGACCCCAAGGGCCCTGGCAGCTTTTGCCGCGACAAGGGGCGATATCCTCCCGAAGTTATTGATCCCGTCGGTAAGGAGCACTATCACCTTGCTCCGCGCCTCCACATCCTTGAGCGAGTTCAGGCTGGAGAGTATCCCCGAGCCTATCGCGGTGCCGTCCTTGATGATCCCTATCTTCACCCTTTCCAGGCTCTTAAGAAGCCACTCGTGGTCGAACGTGGGAGGGCATACCACGAAAGCGTCCGCCGCGAAAGCGATAACCCCTATTATGTCGTTCTCGCGCGAGTTTATGAAATCCCTCGCGACCTCTTTTACCGCATCTATCCGGGTGACGTTCCGTGACTTGCCCAGCATATCCTTTTCGACCATGTCTTCCAGCCCTAGCTTGATGTCATCGGCCGTCATCGTGCTGGAGGTATCGATAGCGAGCATGATGGCGATACCTTCTTTCTTGATCTCGGCTTCCCGCGCGAGCTGGGGCCTTGCCAGGGCCAGTATCACCAGGATCACGCCCAGTATCCTCAGGTACGGGACTTTCCTGATAAGCCACAGCTTGAAATTCCCCCTGAAACCCTTTATAAGCTCGTCCGTCGGGAAAATGAACCCCCTCTCCCTGCGCTTTTGCCTGGTTATGAAAAGCGCGAAGAAATACGCCAATAGAAGCGATAATACAAAAGGGTTCTTGAATATCACTTTTCCTCTTCCTCCTCTTCGCGTTCCCTTGTCTTTTCGACGAAAGCTTTAACTTTCCCGAGAAGATCTTCCAGATATTTTTTATCCGCTTCCCCGGGGGAATACTTTATCCTGTCACATAAAGAGATGGCATCTTTAACGAAATCCTTGTCTTTTTTACCGAGCGCCTCCACTTGCTCAAGATCATTAATGAACTCCTGGCTCGTCATCTCCACCGGCCTCATCTTAAAGCGTATCCTCACATAACCCATCAGGGTCCTCGAAAGCCCGAGGCAGAACTCTTTATACTCCTGTTTCTCAAGTAGTTTTTCAGAGCGCAGCTTCCCGAGCGCATCAAGCGCCATAACGTGCAGAGGCACGGGACCGGGGCCCGGTTTGTACCTTATGGTGTTTATTACGATAAGCCCTATGAATAGAAGCAGGATACCGCCTGCAGTATATAACCCGGCCCTTAAAGCTATATCCTTCCAGGTATAGATCTTCCTGGGCCCTTCAAGATCGTGTATATAGAACCGTATGGGAGCAGCCACGGAGGGACCTTCTCCCATACCCGAAGCTCCGGGAGACGATGGCATGCCGGTACCCTTCATCCCGCCTTTGATCCTTCCGCCGATATTGATACGCCTGCCGGGCTCAATGTCGTCCAACCGGACGAGCCTCCTGACCCTCAGGGTAACCTCCCTGGTATTGGCGGTCTTCCAGATCCTGCCTTTGCCCCGGTATAATACCGGTAAGGGCGGTATCTTGTATTCACCGGGCTCATACTTGGTTATCCGGTAAACGGTCTTTCTTACCCTTCTCCTGGAAAAGGCGCTTTTAACGGTCTCTTTACCGCGGATCTGGAAATCTTCCAGCTCTTTCTCGAGGTCGGGAAGTTCTATCTCGGTATCCTTGTCCCGGATAATCCTCAGGGTGAACTCGGCCGTATCCCCGATAAGTATCCTTCCCGGATGCACCGAGGCGGTCACCTTAAGGGGGACCGGCCTGAAGAACGCGTAATAGACAACGCCTGCCACCAAGAGAATGAACATCAGTGAATAGACGGCAATACGCCTGGGACCGCCGATCCTTTCCACGATGCGCCCTACCCTGGACCAAACCGTGGGAGCATGTTCCATGCGGTATTTTTCGACATCAAAAACCTTTTTCGGGGGTAATTTGACCATCTTACCTCGCACCTGCCTTATTTCTTTGTCCGTCTCGTGCTGAAAAACCTTATAAGGGCCTTTTCGTAAGGCTCCGCGGTACTCACAAGCACCCTGTCCATTCCTACCGAATAGAAGATTTTCTTGCGTTCCTCTGCCTTTTTAAGGGCCCCTCTTGTGTATTCCTCTCTCACACTGCTGTCGGAAGTATCCACCAGATAACTCTTCCCGGTCTCGGAGTCTTCCAGCTCCACCACTCCCACGTTCGGCATCTCCATGTCCCTGGGGTCAGAGATGTGGACAGCCACGACATCGTGCTTTTTGCTCGCTATTGAGAGCGGTTTTTTCAGGTTCTCCGCGTAAAAATCCGATATTATGAAGGTGACCGTGCTCTTATTCGTTACCCTGTCCAGGAACTCAAGACACCCCGGGATATCCGTACCCCGCCCTTCCGGCTTAAAATACAGCGCCTCGCGGATAAGCTTGAAAACGTGCTTCGTGCCCTTCCTGGGGGGCATGTAAAACTCTATCCTGTCGGTAAAGACTATTAGCCCCACTTTATCGTTGTTCTTCGTTGCCGCGGCAGCCAGGACCGCGCATACCTCCGCGGCCAGGTCCCTCTTGAGCTTGTTGACGCTGCCGAAACAGCTTGACCGGGAAAGGTCCAGAAGGAACATTATCGTAAGCTCCCTCTCCTCTATCATCTTCTTGATATAGGGCTTTCCCATCCGGGCGGTCACGTTCCAGTCTATGGACCGAATAGGGTCACCGGGCACGTATTCACGCACCTCCTCGAACTCGAGGCCCCGGCCCTTGAAGACGCTTTTATACTCTCCGGCAAAAAGGTCCGTGGCTTTCTTTGCCGTGGATATCTGTATCAGTTTTATTTTTTTCAGTATCTCTATCGGTATCATGATTACGGTATCGGCACCTTTTCGAATATCGTCGTTATCATGTCTTCCGGCGTCATATCCTCAGCCTCGGCCTCGTAACTTAGGAGCACCCTGTGCCTGAGAATATCGAAGCCTACCGCTTTTACGTCCTGCGGGGTAACGTAACCCCTTCCCTTCATGAAAGCGTACGCCTTTGCCGCTTTTATCAGCGCTATCGTGGCGCGGGGGGAAGCGCCTAGCTGTATAAGGTTCTCAAGTTTCTCAAGGCCGTGCTTTTTCGGGTAACGCGTCGCGAAAACAATATCGATTATGTATTGCCTTATCTTGTCGTCAACGTATATCTCATCAACAGTCTTCCTGGCGTTGAGGATATCATCACAGGTCACCACCGAATCCACCTCTATGGGTTTTATGTCGCTCTCCATCCTGTTGAGGACAACAAGTTCCTCGTCAGGTTCGGGATAGGTTATGGTGAGTTTCAGCATAAAGCGGTCGACCTGGGCTTCCGGCAGGGGATAAGTGCCTTCCTGGTCGATGGGGTTCTGCGTCGCCATCACCAGAAAAGGCGGAGCGAGCTTGTAGCTTTCGACCCCGATCGTGACCTGCCTTTCCTGCATGGCCTCCAATAGAGCCGCCTGGACCTTGCCGGGGGAACGGTTGACCTCGTCGGCAAGTATGATATTGGCGAATATGGGTCCCTTTTTAACCTCGAACTTGCCCTCTTTCGCGTTATAGATAAGCGTTCCCAGGATATCCGCCGGAAGGAGGTCCGGGGTGAACTGTATCCTCTGGAAAGCCGCGCTCACGCATTTAGCGAGAGTCGTGATGGACATGGTCTTGGCCAGTCCCGGCACGCTCTCGACCAACAAATGCCCGTTGGCAAGAAGAGCGACTATAAGCCTCTCCATGAAGTACTGCTGGCCTACTATGACCTTTCTCATCATCGCAAGAAGGTCTTCGATAAAAGCGCTCTCTTTTTTGACCTTTTCGTTGATCTTATCCTTGTCCGCAGCCATTTCATTCCCCCCTTTTCTTTATTATTTATAATGACTTATGTGGAATATATTACTAATATTATTATCTCTCATATAGAAGGGAAAGTCAAACGGATGAAAGGCCATACAAAAAAAGTCCGGGACCATAAGCAATTAGTCCCGGGCCGGTGATCAGAATT
>WJMH01000025.1 GCA_014728045.1 Candidatus Omnitrophota bacterium | reverse complement strand
TTCTCCCTTTGCCAAGTTAACATAACATACATTATCGGACGTTGTGGAAACATGAATATTGTTCGCCGGAATAAGGTTTATATGCTGGTTTTTGGCGGAATATGTCTAGTGCCAGCGATTAATCCTCTTTCTCGCCGGGTTTTTGAACTTTCAACCCTGTCCAGGGATCTGACATGTCAACAAATCTGGCATTTTCTGGCAAGTCGAATATTTCATTAGATACCGGCACATTAAGCTGTATATCACTGAATACAGCCTGTAACGGCCCCGCCGGTGTGATCGTTTCAATCTTAACTGGAAAATCTTTAGCCTTCCATATCCATGCAGTCGTCGGAAAGCCATTATAGCTATCGGTATATTTATAAATGTAGCACTCATATTCACCGATCTTTTCAGTACCAACTGGTTCTAGATTTAACCCATCCAAGTAGCGCATGAAATCCCTTGGATTTTTTATAGCATCTTCTGTCTTGATATCAGGAACCTTTGTAAGTACGTTCTGGTCTTTTACATAATTATATAACCCGTCTTTACGCCTGAAAGTAATCACGAGCCTGCCACCGGGCCTTGCATCGATCCGCATTTGTTCGCCCTTGAGCCATACCTGCATGACCATCGGCGGGACACCGCCTCCGGACAGAGTCTGTTTATAAACAGCCGTTCTAAAGTCCGCCGAAGACGTTCCAGCAAAAAAAACCACCAAAATCATAGAGAAAATCAATGCCACTATCCGCTTCTTCATGATATCCTTTCTTTTTCTATTGTTCTTTTGGGCTTTTACCCAGAAAGCTCTGGAAATCCCTGAAATAATCATCAAGATTCTTTTCCGACCACACGCTGTTCAATATGGCGCCTATAACTTTATTGTACCGTTTACTGAGCTTTTGTCTAGCTGCTTTTATATCTTTTATGCCTGTTATTTCGGCACCTATCACGAACATAATCCCGTCGCTGGCATCGACCCAGTTGAGGATAGCATCGGAGCCTGATAATGATGCTCCGTCAATTATGATGTGATCAAAGTTCTTCTGAAGCTCGTTTAAGATGCTCTGGAACCTGATCACATATATAAGTTCTTCGGGTTTTTCCGCCAGAGTTCCGGATTCAAGTAACATAAGACCAGGTACGGGTGTTCTTGCTATGGCTTCCTCGAGCGAGCATTTTCCGTAGAGAACATCGCTGAGACCCAGTATCGTAACCTCGAGTCTTTGCTCAACAGCTAAACTCTCCCCCAACCGCCCCCTCTTGGAAGACGCATCCAGGATAAGGACCTTTTTATCGTTTTTGGCGAACTGAATGGCGAGATTGGACGCGATAAACGTACGACCCTCGTCCGATAGCGAGCTTGTAACTATAAGGGTTTTCATCGGTAAAGCTTTTCGAGAAGCCAATATCATGGACGTTTTGATGTTCCGGAAGGATTCCGCGACGAGTGAATCGGGTCTGATGTATGAGATCAGGTCTAATTCTTTTTCCGTAGCATTTTCTTTCTGACCGGACGGGACGAATCCCAGAAAAGGCATTTTGGTCGCTTCTTCCACCTCTTTCCCCTTTTTAAGACGGGGGTCCAGCATCTCTCGAAGTACTGCTCCGATTATGCCGAAAAACAAGCCGATCCCGAAAAAGAACATGGTCTTTTCGCCTTTCGAAACTTTCTTCACCTTTTCGGCAGGTATAATATGTATATCCGGCATTGTAGCTGCCATATCGGTATTCGCTATTTTTCTTTTGACAAGATTTACGAACTCACGTGCCCAGTAAGTGGCAATACGTTTTATCCTATCGGGATCAGTCCCTTTTACCTCGATCCTCACGATATTCCCATGTTTAACCAGTGTGGCCTTTACCGAACGAAGAAGTTTTGGTGAAGGCTGCTTTAGATCCAGCCTCCTACCCACCCTATTGGCCAACATCTCACTGTTAAGCAGGTATGCAAGAGGAAGTCTGCCCGAAGGATTCGCTACCAATATAGCTGATTTTGTTTCATAGATACGGGGGCTGGCAAGATCAAGGAAAGCGCCGAACAATGTTAGCAGAATGGTTATCCCCAGCAAAATAACCATATTCTTCCGGAATATATTCAGATAACCTCTTAAATTGATACCCTGAAGTCTTTGTAAGGGTCTCATCGGATGAGCAGTTATGCCTGTCCCCTGGCCTCTGGGGGACGCTGGAATTTATTCTTAAGGTAAAACTGGCAATAACGGTAATAATAGCAAAAGTCATTCTCTATGGCCACATTGTTCAGGACAGAGCCGATAATACGTGCCTTTTTGCCCAAGATCTTGTTTTTTGCGGCCAGAACATCTTCAAGAGGCGTAAACCCTGAACCAATTATGTAGATTATGCCGTCGCATTTATCCGACCATGAAAGTATTTCATTCGAGCCAAGGATCGACGGAACATCGATAAATATCCTTTTGAACTTGGTTTTCGTTGCGCGTACGATTTCTTCGACCTTATCCGGTGTCAGTAAAGGTTCCGGATTATCCTGGTAAGGCCCTGATGGTATGATCGATAAATTGGGAATATCAGTGGGCATAATGACCTCTTCCAGGGAGGCTGTCTCTGTCAAGAAAGAACTCAAGCCCTTTTCGGTCTTTATCTTATAATCTTTTTCCAGCATGCCTTTCTGCATGTCCGCATCTATAAGAAGGGTCGGGTCCCCCGCCCGGGCAAAAGTCAATGCAAGATTGGAGGCGATAAAGGTCTTCCCTTCCGCTATGGCGGAGCTGGTAACGATCATGGCGGCCATCTCTATTTCTCCGGGCGAATTAAAAAGCATCGCGACCTTCACATTCCTGAATGCTTCGGCCATCAATCTCTGGGGTTTGACTTCGACGATCCGGTTTATGTCCTTGCGCTGCCTGTCCTCCTGCAATGCAGGCGGAATGGAACCCAAATACGGCATTTTGGCATAAAGTTCGACGCCGTTCGGGGTTCTTAAGGTATGGTCCATGTATTCCAGAAAAAAGCTTATGCCGATCGCGACCACAACTCCCAACATCATTATGTAGATTATCTTCCTCATTTTCCGGTTAGTTGGAGCGATCGGGACATTCGCCTTGTCTATCACTCTAATCTCGGTGATATTAAAATCCTTATCGACTCGCGAGTCAGTGGACACCTTCATGAACTCACGGATCCAGGTGTTGGCGACACCTGTGATCTTTTCGGGATTTCTCCCCTCCACGGTAATATTAATAATATCGGGATCTTCCCGAGAAGCAGAAATGCGGGTCATCTGAAGAAGAGATTCTGCATCAGGATAGCCAAGTTGTTCGGACACCTTTTCTGCCATATCTTTGGAC
Organism: Candidatus Omnitrophota bacterium; assembly: GCA_014728045.1. Classification (NCBI taxonomy): domain Bacteria; kingdom Pseudomonadati; phylum Candidatus Omnitrophota; species Candidatus Omnitrophota bacterium. The sequence continues at coordinate 62,058 of WJMH01000025.1, read as the reverse complement.
CGAAGAAAACTGATGACATTTGAACTTACGCGTCCGGTTTCGGAGACGGCGGTCTTTTCTTTGATCATGAACCTGGCGTTAGTACGGTAAACTTTGGGCGCGTAGAAGAACTGGAAAACGGCAAGTATTCCGAAAAGTGCGATAATCGAAGCTATGAGCCCCAGCCTGCTGAATATGACCCTCAAATAATGCCTGGACGAAAACATAGGCTTCCTTTCTGTCAAAACAGATAAAAATACAGGGCGCTACTCATAACCATGAAGTCATAGCGTAATTTTACCATATAAATTATATAAATACAAAATTAGAATTAATACTTCGAAAAGGGTCTAGACAGGAAGTTTTATATCTTCAGATGCCAGATAGGGGCACTTCTCATTGTTCACAACATACCGGCAATCCATATCACAAGGCTCCATTCTGATCAAGACCTCACTGTTGGGTATGCTGTTTTTTATATCATTCTCCAGCTCTCGCACGACCTTATGCCCCCTTCTGAAGGAGATATTGGAAGGAACTACCAGTTTGAATTCAACGAACTTGTTCCTGCCGGCAGTACGGGTTCTGAGATCCTTAAATTCGCAAAACTGATCAAGATGCCTGCTCAGCTGTTTTAATATCTCAAGCTGACTGTCTTCCTCCACCGAGGCATCCAGAAGCTTAAAAAAAGAACCTCGAGCCAGCTTGAACGATGGTATCATTATCCCAACGCTCACTAGAAGCGCCGCAATAGGGTCGATATATCTGGCTATCATTTCGTATCCGCGCGCCTGTAGCAGCATCGATATCATAAATGAAAGGGCGATTATGCCGGAAATCATACCCTCCAGGCGGTAATGAAGCCCTTCAGCTTGTATGGCAGGTGAATGGCTTTTCCTGGCCATCTTAATGATATAATAGGCGCCGCCGAAGTTGATCGTTGCGTTGATAAAGGAAGAGACCAGCCCCACCGTGGGCATATTAACATGCTTCGGGTGAACAAAATGCGTTATTGCCTGCGAAGACATGGCCAGGGCTATACCGATTAGCACTATCCCCTCGAGCGCTTCACAAACGTTCTCCACCTTGCCGTAACCGTAATTATGGACCAAGTCGGCCGGGCGGTTGGCTAATTTTATCGAATAATAAAGAATGACGGAAACCGTCAGCCCGACGAAAGAAATGCCAAGGTCAACAGCAATCGCTAAAGAATTGACAACCGCAAGAGCCGTGCCTTTTATAAGAACCAAGATTATGTTGCAGATAAGACTTACAAAAGTCGCACGCAGCATATATACTTCATGTTTCGGCATCATTGCGACTGGTCCCCTTTTACTGAAAAAAGCGGGAGTATCCCCACAACTTCGATTATATCGCTGACCCGCTTTGACATTTTACCCATCTTGACGTTCTTTCCTCTTTTAAGCGCCTTTTTATGAGCTATGATAAGAACCCGGATGCCCGCGCTTGAGATATAGTCTACTTTTGACATATCAAAACAAATATTCGGCACATCGGCCGAAAGAGCCTGTTCAACGCGGTCTTCGACCTGCGGGCTGGTTACCTCGTCAAAATCACCTTCGAGAGAAAGCACAAGATCATTACCGCATATGTTCTCTATTATCTTCATGATACTCCAATCGGCTAAAATGCCGTTTTATGAAACTCGCTTCAGTTTCTTGGCAATCTCCATGGAACGTTTATCGACATAGTCGCCGCCCTCGATCCTGATGATCTTGGCGTTAACAAGCGCATCGGATACTTTCTTGCGCGCATCCCGGACGATACGACTGAAGGACTGCTGGGAAATACCCATCATCTCCGCGGCCTTTTTTTGTTGCATGCCGAGATAATCCTGCAACCGGATGGATTCATACTCTTCCATGGTGATTGTAGTCTCATCCGGGCGTCCAGGTCTTCCCCTCGGACTGAAATGATCAATCCTGGGCTGATCGTGGATGATTTTCTTTTTTCTTGGTCTTCCCTTTAAACGTATGGTCATTTTTTAGTATATGCTCATCTTAAATGGCCGGTTCTTTTGAGTATATGCTCACAGTAAATACACTATTATTATGAGTGCTTACTCATTTTACCTCTAAAGCCGTAAATGTCAAGGAAATTCGGAAATGCCGAAGATTATTTGGATAAGTGGCGCCCTAAAACAGGATGGCGGGATTTTACCTGCCCAGTCTCGAATAAAAGTTTTTCCAGGGGAACTTTTTGCCGGGACATTCGGTGTTCGCCCCCCTCACCTGGCCGTGACCAATGATATGGTCTTTGGGGATGTGATAATATTTTCTGAGTTTGTTTACGAGATAAACAAGCGAGCCCATTTGGGCTGGAGAAACCCTTTCTTTAGAAAAGTTGCCCACAAGGCATATGCCGATGCCCCTTTCGTTCATTCGGTCAGCTTTGCAATGTGCTCCATTCTCCTGTTTTAACCATCGAGGAGAGGTTTCTATCTGTCCGTTATCCTTTCCGCAGGTACCGTTATCTATTACAAAATGATAACCGACCCCCCTCCAGCCGCGATTGAGATGAGCCGTATTGAAATGCTCAGAATTGCCGATATCAGTGGCACTGTGATGAATGATTATATATTTCCATTTGTGGCTGGGATATAATGTAATAACATGCCTTCTTTTTACAGCACCCGGTATCCTCAAGCGTGTGCCTATCTCGATATCCCTGACATCATAGATCCGGTTGGTCTTGCGGATGGTTTCGATATCAACATCGTACATTTTGGATATTCGCCAAAGGGTTTCTCCGGGAGCAACGGAATGATAGACCGCCCCCCTGTGGTGAACAGCCGTTCCTGGGCTTTCGTAGGAGATCATTGAATCTGTGGTTTTCGGCGCGCGCGTGGCACAGGAAGACAAAAATAGACTGAGAGAAGCTGTTAATATAACTGTCGCTATATGATAACGTTTGAGTATCATTTATTAATCCTATGAATTACATTGGAGAGTCACAAATAATTATAATGATTATGAAGAAAAATACAATATGAAAATGGCTATCATTCTGCGATACGCACTTCAACGGGGGCAAGACCCTTCTGTGGATCCTCAATTCTCGCAAAAGCGCCGATAGTAAGGTCGATAACTCTTCCTTCTGTGCAATATCTTTCGGCGGGGCCTCTGTCATTCACTCTGACAAGCACACTTTTGCCGTTCGAAAGATTTGTCACCTCAAGCATGGTATTAAAAGGTATGTTCCATGCAGCGCATGTCAGTTTATCATGATCAAATCTTTCCATATTAGCCGTGGTCTCGTTTATTCCGGGTGAGCTTTCAGAATACCACGATGCAATCCCCTCCATGAGGCATTCCCCCGGGTCAGGCAAAACACCCACGGCAAATGAATCAAGTGCCGCAAAGAGAATTATGAGCATCAGGCACTTTATGAGGCAGTCATATGAAAAATTGCGCATCGCGCTCACCCCTTAAAAGTAAAATACCAGGTAAAGGATGGCGCGCTTCTGCTACGATGTGTCTAAACGGGGAAACTATTCACATTGATCAAGACTAGTTTAGTGTCTATCCTTGCGCCCCACCCCTTAGAATGGGCTGCAACAATACCCTGAAAATTATCTAACTTTACTGTCTCTTAAAGACTACCATCAAAATCTCTTTATGGCAACTTTTGACAAACAGATATATATGGGGTCAGCGGGAATATTTTTCGATAAGTGTAGCGATTACAATGCCTATTTCATATAGAATGATCATAGGCAAAGCAAAGATAAGCATGTTAAGAATATCCTGTGTGGGGGTTATTACCGCGGCGAACACAAGTATCGCCAAAATAGCATAATGTCGCTTTCTCCTGAGTACGGATGCGCGGAGCAATCCGATATCGGCTAAGACGCCTATGATTATCGGTATCTCGAACGTTATACCCCCCACAAGTACAAGAGCACCGAAAAAGGAAATATACTTGCCGAGGGTGATCTTTGCGACCGCTATCCCTTCGCTGAAATTGAGCAGAAAGTTCAAAGCAGCCGGGATCGCGACAAAATATGAAAATAGGATCCCCGCAAGGAATAGAGCAAGCGCGAATCCAAGCCAAATGAGCATCCTATAGCGTTTTCTTCGGTCCAGAGCAGGAGCTATAAAACCCCAGAAATTGTAAAGCACCAGCGGAAAGCTCACGATGAAACCCGTTAGAAGAGCTACCTTGATATAAGCGACGAAAGCCTCGGTGGGACTGATAAAGATAAGCTCATCGACCAACCCGTTAACGGGACGTCGGACCAGCGACATAAGAAAGCCGCCTTTCCAGAAAGAAAAGGCTCCCGCGATGACAAGAGCTGCCAGACAGATGAGGATACGTTTTCGCAGTTCTTCCAAATGTCCTATGACATCCAGCTTCTTGCGCTCTTCAGGATATATTGGCGTCATTCCTGGGGTTTTTCGTTTTTATCTTTATCTTCAGTGAATTCCTGAGTGCCTTTTTTGAATTCACTTAAAGCTTTTCCAAGGGCCCTGCCGATCTCGGGCAGTTTTGCCGCACCGAAGATCAAAAGAGCGATGACAAGTATCAGCAATATCTCCGGTAATCCCAGTCCGAACATCTAAATGTCCCCCTTTGTTTAAGATTGCTCTACAGCTTCGGAAATCTCGTTAATGTGTTCGATCATTTCCCGATAATAGGTCATGCTTCCCTGCACCAGCCAGATCGTGAACAATATTACAACTACCGAAACCCCGATCTTGATGTATAAATTGGTTCTTGGCCTGAACCAAAGCGGCAGAAGACCCAGCGGTCCGGCCACAAAGATCGCCAGAGCTATAACCCACGGGCGAAAATACCATTCAAGCGCTCCTGCTTCTTCAGCTTTTCTTTCTTGGTGGATCAACGCCTCTTCTTTTTGCTTTTCGTCCATTGGTAAGGCTCTTCAGATTTCTGGTATGAAGGTCGCGTCGGAGGAATATATGGAATACCGTCCTCTATTGACCTGAAAACATCTTCAGTGCCCATATAGTCATTGTCCTCATCCCTGAACGCGTCCTCGCCGTATTCATCCTCATCTTCTTCAAAGTCACCGTAACGACCCTGGACAACTGCCATTCTGTCATCAACAGCTTCGGCGCCAACAAGGTCTATCACCCTCTCAAGAACTGATCTGTGTTCCTTTTCGGAATAGACCTCTCCGGCCAAAAGAATAACAGGCCCGTCTTTAACCTTTACCCTGATAGCTTCCAAATCTACACCCAGTTCCCGGATCTGGTCCATTATCAGGTCTCTAAGTTCGTTTTTGGATAAACCTTCGATATCACCCATGGTAATTCCGTCCCATACGGCTTATTTTACAGGGAACTCTCCATCTCCCGTTAAGTATACCATATGCAAACGAAAATGCCAGTTGCCGGGTTTTTTGCGGGGATTTATTCGCCAATTAACTTTACCAGCACACGTTTTTTACGTCTGCCGTCGAATTCCCCGTAAAATATCTGCTCCCAGGGGCCAAAGTCCAGCTTTCCCTTGGTAATGGCCACAACGACCTCACGGCCCATTACCTGACGTTTCAGGTGAGCATCCCCGTTATCCTCATACCCGTTATGCCTGTACTGTTCAACGGGCGCATGAGGTGCAAGCCTCTCCAGCCAGTCATCATAATCCTGTATGAGGCCAGGTTCATCATCGTTGATATACACGCTGGCGGTTATATGCATGGCATTTACCAGGCATAAACCTTCTTTTATACCGCTTTTCCGAACGATCTCGGCAACTTTAGGGGTTATATTGATATAATCACGTCGGTGAGGCGTTTTGAACCAGAGTTCTTCTCGATACGACTTCATCATACCTCCTTGGAATAAATATTCAGGGATGTCAGCTTGTTTCGTTTATCACCCACTGCTGATATGATCTGGTGACCCGGGATACTGGCAAAGCCACTATACAGGGGCAGGTGTAGCTGTGAAGTTGCACCACTACTTCTTCAAGTTGCGGCAAAAGGGATTCTCTGGTCTTCAGTATTACAGCGGTCTCGACATCCTTTTGCAACTTATTTTCCCACCAGTAAACGGACTCTACCCCGTCAAAGATATTAGCGCAGGCTGCGAGCCTGTCCCTCACTACCTTTTCTGCTATATTCTGAGCTTCTGTGGTGCTTGAAGCAACTATGTAAACCAGATAAATATTTTCCATGCGAAAAACCGGGTCTATCGGTGTTGTGCTTTTGACAGAACAAATAAAGTTATCGCGGCCGCAACCGTTACGTTCAGTGATTCCACGCTCTCATGTATAGATATGGTGAAATAGTCATCGGCAAGTTCGGACAACCGCAAACTGACGCCTCTAGCCTCGCTTCCGAAACATACTATGACCGGTCCCTGGAACTGTATAAGTTCGCTGACATCCAGGCTTGTGGGAGCCTCTGGCATGCTCACAAGCAGGCGGTATCCTTCGTTCCTCAGGGAAACTACCTGTTCCAGGTCACAAGTTTTTACGGGCAGGTCAAGCAGCGTCCCGCTAGAAGCTCTTACAACCTTTGGGTTATATGGATCCACTGTCTCGCCTGTGAGTAGAATGCCACTGGCATTAAAAGCCGCGGAGGTGCGGATCATAGCCCCAAGGTTCCCCGGGTCCTGCACTCCGTCACACAGCACGACAACAGTTCTTCCGGCAACTTCTGTAAAATCAACCGGTTCACTTTTACGCATAACCGCGACAATGCCCTGTGAGTTCTTAAGGTCCGATATCTTATTAATGTCGGCTTCTCTTGTGAAATTTACGGGAACTCCCGAACTTTCAAATTCCCGGGCAAGCTCGGAACTTTCTTTCTTGTCTGCAAGAACATCGGACAGTAGAACTGACACGGGCATATGCCCCTTTTTGAACATATCAGTAACTATCTTAATCCCCTCAGCAACAAAAAGGTGCTTCTCGTCACGAACTTTCTTGTCGCGAACAAGATCACGAAGGTCCTTTAACTGTTTTCTTGTAGCTTTTTCCATGATCTCATCGCTCGAATTTGCCCAAGCTCTCCCACCAGGTGCTGCTGTCCCAGGCCGAAGCGCTCTCCCAGAGGTTCTTGGCGCTCTTCGTCTTGAGATGTTCTGGCGCCTTCTTGAAGAACTTTTTTGCGTTCTGGTAGCCTAAATCCACGTATTCCTTCGCCTGGATCAGGCATTCAAGTATATCAGCGTCGCGTGCAATCACACTCTCCGGAGATTTTTGTTCGTCATGTTCTTCGCGCAGCTGTTGCATCTCTTTCCTCATATCTTCGTCTAGGGAGGCGACCTGTTCACTGAACGCTGCTTTTTCGGCCTGCCTAACATCAACATATCTATGAGCTACCTTATGCATATCATTTATGCGGGCTTCATGCATGTCATTGAAAAGACTCATCATAACGGTCCTGTACGGGTCTACGCCTTCCATCCTGGAAAGCACGTAGCCTATCGCTGCGCACCTGAAACTGTGTTCTGCGACGCTTTCTTCCTCAGGAATGCCCACCATCCACCAGCCGCTCCGCTTTATGCGTTTCAGCATGCCGAGTTCAGCGAAAAAATCAAGAACCTGTTTATCTTTCATTAAATATCCCCTTTAATTTACGACAGCGTTTACCCCTACCAGCGCCTGCGGTTGATCTCATAACAGAATAAAGAAGCCGCGACAGCGGCGTTGTAAGACAAAGGAGCTCCCTTCATCGGAAGCGAAAGTTCAATGTCGATGGTCTTTTTTACACCCGGGCGGATACCTTTGCCCTCGGACCCTATTATCAAGGCCATAGGCCCTGATAACTCGGCTTTTGTTATATCGACCGAATCCTGGACAACCGCACCGGCAATGTTAATACCCTCTTTGCTGATCTGTTTCAAGGCCGTGGCAAGATTCGTGACGCTAGCTATCTTAATATAGTTCTCACCGCCGCTCGCGATTCTAAGAACGGTTTCATTCACCTTGGCCGAGCGGTGCTCCGGAAGCACCAGAGAGAACCCTCCCAGGCATGCCAGATTCCGTATAATCGCTCCCAGGTTCTGCGGATCGGTGATACCGTCCAAAAATACTGGTATGACGCTGCTATTCTTGCAATCGATAATAACATCTTCGAAGGAAGCATATTCGAACTCTTCAATCACAGCGAGTACTCCCTGTGTGTTCAAATCTCCGCATTCGGACATAAACCAAGCCTTATCAACGGACTCGAAGGTAAGACCTGCTCCTTTCGCGGCCTTGACGATCTCGGAAAGATCGGTTCTTTTTTGCAAATAGAGGGTCTTTATCGAATCTGGTCTGGCCTTTATTCTTTCCAGGACCGGATTCTTTCCGTATAATCTCATGAGAGCCTTTTCGTTATTGAAATATAAGACTTGTCCCCGGCTTATTCGAAGACACCGACAAGTTCCGCACGGTCAAGTATATTTCCCTGGATAGCCCGCATAAGCTGTCCTTTATTCGCGCCAGGGGCGAGTTCAAGCTCCCTATCCAGCGCGTATAGTTTGAAAAAATACCTGTGCGTCGACCCCGGGGGCGGTGACGGACCGCCATAGCCGGCCCACCTGAAGCTGTTGATGCCCTGGAGGGTGCCATTCTCGAGGGTAAAGTCCCTCGGAACACCTTCCGGTAGAGACCTGGATTCTTCCGGGATATTATAGATCACCCAGTGCACCCACGTCCCCATGGGCGCGTCAGGATCGTCCATAACAAGAGCGAAACTTTTTGTCCCGTCCGGCACATCAGACCATCTTAACGGCGGAGAGCTGTTCTCTCCCTTGCCTGTGAATTCAATCGGGATAGTTTCCCCGTCCTTGAACACATCGCTCGCGATCTCAAGACCCGACGCCTCAGATGAAGCAAACAAAAGCACCACAGAAAGAACGATACACATAAAAAATGTGAAATTCTTCATCTTACCTCCCCTTGCCTCACCCATCAAGCAGCCAATATAAGCGTAACACCAATGAATAAAGCTCCAACACCGATAAGGTACACCTGCTTTGCAGGTCTTGTTTCAACCCAGTCGAGCCATTTTATGAAAACATCCCTTTTGATGAGAAGGCCCGCTACTCCCGTAAAAGTATTAAGCGCGCCCCAGAAGAGCACTACCCAGGTTATACTGCAATACCTTGCGGCTATCATCATCAATATACCGAGAACTATTTTTATCGTCATTACCATCAATACATTATTGCGCTTCTTCAAGAACTCGGTAAAATTCGATATCATCCTGGGTCTGAATATTATCAGACACCCGTAAACCGTTATAGCGATAGCAAGAACCTTAATGAATAAGACCATTTCCACCTCCTGTTATATTGCCGTATCATTTGTTCATCAAGCCCTTTATTACGTCTATGACCTTGTCAGTATCAGACTGCCCGGCCGACTCTCCTTCTTCCTTTCCAAAACTCTTGATAACATCGGAGACCTTGTCGATGGCCATGTTCTGTATAGCCTGCTTGACGGTGGGCCCCGGATAGAACCTCGGGTTATCCATCGGGCCCTTTATCTTGAAATCAAAAGTGACCTCATCCGGATTGGACTGCAGATACTTGATCATCTCGGGGATTATGTCCTGCTGCCAGGCTGAAAAAGCGGTTCCTCCCTCCTTGGGTGTGAACCGCAGGCCTTTTATGACTATTGTATTCATGGAACCGATATTCCCGCGGTCAAAATCAAAGACCAGTGTTCCCGAGCAGGTACCTCTCTGTATGTTTATCGGCGAATACTCGTCATAATAAGGTTCGAACTGTGTTATATCTATGCCCTTTACCTCGAAGCGGTTCGACATGGTAAGCGCACTGGCCGTAGGGTCAAACGAGACGACCCAGTCTATTTGCTGCCTCATCTGCCCGTCGATATACCCGGTGCCCCTACTTTTGACGAATAGAACACCCGTATAATCATCGTTAAGTTTTAACTGTATATCTCCATTGACATTTTCGAAAGTTATTTTATACGGCGGTCTGGATACGTAATGATCTGTGAAAACAACCGAGCCATCAAGGACATTGATAGTTTCCGTCAGCTTCACAAGATCCGATATTTTCATTGCGGCCTTGTCGTTGCCTTTGTCATTCGCCGAGACGGCCGGCTTGTCGGTTTTTTTCATCAACTGTTCCATCTCATTGACATTTATCCTGCCACCGGAAAGCCGCTCAATGTTGATTACCGGCTTTGAGGCTGTTATGCGCGTAACCTCAATCCCGTCAAGGATATTGCCCCCTCTCATCCTGTATCGACAATTTATTTCAGCTATTCTCGCCAGATGTTTTTTACTGAAACCTTCGGGGTTATCGATCCTGAGACCCTCGAGGGTCATTCTCCGTTCTTTGAGGTCAAAGGCGAGTTTATCGACATGCACATACGGCGGCAGGTTCTGTTTAAGCACTTTTTCCGCTGAATACTGGAATATATCACCCCCGAAGAAATATATGACCGCCGCTATTACGACAACGATAATAATCACAACGAACAATATACGCATGAACATGTTTCGCCTTTCGGTTCTTGAAGAAATTATTTCCAAACACCCGCTATTTTGGTCCCGCATTTACGGCAACTCGCGCTGGAAGTAAAATCTTCGGAGATCTTGGCCGTGAAACCAGCCCTGTCGATCAGGGACGCCCCGCATTGCGGACAGACGGTCTCCGCCCTTGTATGAACGTTCCCAAGATAAATATAATTGAGCCCCTCTTCCTCGCCTATTTTCTTCGCTTCCTCCATGGTTTCAAGAGGTGTCGCGGGTGATTCACTGTATTTATAATCAGGGTGGAACCTGCTTATATGCCAGGGTATATCCCGGCTTGTATCAGAAATAAAACGTGCTATGTTCCGCAATTCTTCTTCTGAGTCGTTCTGACCCGGGACGACAAGCGTGGTGACCTCCACCCATATGCCGGCTTCATACAGGTTTTTTATTGTATCCAGTACCGGTTGCAACCGGGCTGAACACATTCTCCGGTAAATATCGTCATTGAAGAACTTAAGATCGACATTGGCGGCATCCAGATAGGGCTTGATGGTCTCGACCGCCTGTTTTGTCATATACCCGTTCGTGACAAAGTTATTGTGAAGACCTTTCTTCTTGGCTAATTTGGCGGTATCAAGCGCATATTCAAAGAATATGGTGGGCTCGGTGTAAGTGTACGAAATGCTTTTACAGTCATTGTCCAAAGCCTCCTTCACCACCTGTTCGGGTTTCATTTCAAGCCCTTCCAGATCACCGTCTTTCTTAGACATCTGCGAGATCGTCCAGTTCTGGCAAAAGGTACACCGGAAATTGCAACCTATGGTTGCGATCGAATAGGCGTAAGTTCCCGGGAGAAAGTGGTACAGGGGCTTCTTTTCGATCGGATCCACATGATTTGCGATAACGCTGCCGTAAGCATAAGTGAACAGCTCACCGCCGATATTCTGGCGCATGCCGCAGAAACCGTAGTCGTCTTCACCTATTTGACAGTTATGAGCGCAAAGAAAACAATGTATCTTGCCTTGTCCGGTCTTTTCCCATAGAACGGCTTTTCTGCGCATTTGCTAATCCCCCTTAAGTCCTGTGGTGTTCATCGGACAGCATCTGATGTTCAGCAGAATCTTTACTCGTTATTTCGAACCTCAGCGCCGAATCAAGGTTCTTCTTGAAGCGCTGTACATGTGTCTTTCCTGTATTGTACGATTTTGCGGCTTTATCCAGTGCTTTTCCTATATTCTCGAAATTGCTGTAAAAATATGTGTAATCCTTTTCTATCTTGGACAGAATTTCCTGAAGTTTCATTGCTTCCTTGGCTATCTCGACATTACGCACGCCGAGGATGATTACCTGCAGAAAAGCGAAAAATGTATTGGGGCTGACGGGAATCACCTTATTGTCGCGGGCGTAATCATATATCTGGCAGGGTTCTCCTATGAAGTTCTTTTCGGCAATGGTTTCATAATAAATCGCCTCTGACGGTATAAAAAGCAGAGCGAATTCTGTCGTACCCTTTTCGGGCTTTATATATTTGTCCCTTATCGAATTTATCTGGACCTTAAGTGCCTTTTCGTAATTGGACCAGTGCTTCCTCTGCTCCCGTTCATCAGTCGAAGAAAGGTATTTCTGATAGTCATCCCGAGGGAACTTGGAGTCTATCGGAACAACGACATTCTTGTATTTGACGACCGCGTCAACCTTCTCTCCGCCGTCAATGGTATACTGTCTTTCCCACATACCCTTGGCAGGGAGCACCTGCTCGAGCATCTCCTCCAGAATGGTCTCACCGTAATTACCCCTGAGTTTAGGCGCCTGCAAAAGATATTCAAGGGATTTACCAAGCTCCTGGGCCTTTTCCTGCTGCTGGACCAGGTTACCGACGATGGTATTCATATTATTTATGTGTTCCAGCGTCTTGATAGCGTTCTTCGAAAGAAAGTCTTTTGAATCCTCGACCTGCTTTCTCGTCGACTCCATCGTGTTGCTTATGCGTTCGGAAAAATCTATGAACTTCTCGTTAAGCACCGACTCGATATGCCCTCTGCCCTGGTCCCCGGAGAAAAGTCTCCATGCAAGGAACCCCACGAGCATCAAAAGAAAGAAAAGCATTACTAATATGATCGTTTCCATAATTATCATTGTATTATATATTAATTGTCCTTTCCATTCTTTTTCACCCGTGTATCGCCCTCCCAAAAACCGACCTGCAGGCTTCCGGAACAGCTTCGGATAAAGTGGGATGCGCATGAACAGCTTCAGCCAGCTCATCCACGCTGACACCGGCTTTCTTGGCGACCACGAACTCATGGATAAGATCGGCAGCATCTTCCCCGATAATGTGAACTCCAAGTATCTTGTGCGTAGAATTATCGGCAAGGATCTTTATGAATCCTTCCGTCTGCGAATTGATCACCGCCTTCCCGTTGGCCTTGAAGAAATATTTGCCTTCCGAATAATCGATATTCTTTTCCTTGACCTCTCTTTCAGTAAGGCCTACTCTTGCGGTCTGGATATCAGTATAAGCTACGCTTGGAACACAACCATAATCCAGAGCCTCCACTTCATCACCCGCGGCGCTTAAAGCGGCTTTCTCCCCTTCTGTATAACCAGCGTGAGCAAGCATTGGGCCGGGCACTACATCCCCCGCGGCGTACACGTTCTTGTTGGAAGTTCGCATTTCAAAGTCTACGATTATGAAACCATCTTTATCAGTATTTATCTCTGCCTTATCAAGCCCGATATTTTCTGTAACGGGACGTCTTCCGGCCGAGACCAGGATAATATCATAGTTCTCCCTGATCTTTAGATCTCTACCGTCTATGGTGACAGCCAAATGACCATCCGATATTTCAGCACCAGAAACAGTGCTGGAACTGAGGACTTTGATGCCTTTTTGCCTGCATATCGCCTGCATTCTCCTTCCGATATCTTCATCTTCCTCAGGGAGAACAGAATCTTTCATCTCAACAATGGTGACTTCAGATCCGAGAATATTGAAATATGAAGCGAATTCCATACCGATATATCCGCCGCCGATAATAAGAAGACGCTCGGGGACCTTTCCAAGGCGAATTGCTTCGGAACTGGATATTATGCGTTCGCCGTCAAATCCCAGTCCCGGAAGGACCCTTGGGACCGAACCAGTAGCTATAAGATATTTATCCGCTTTTATCGTAAGAGGTCCTCCCTGCTCCTTCCGGATATGAACGGTTTGGCTGTCTTGAAAACAAGCTGCACCCTCGAGAAGATCAATTCCGTTCTTCTTGAAAAGGAACTTGAGACCTTTTTTCAACTGTTCGGTCTTCTGCCGGCTCCTCTTCACGAATGCAGAAAGGTTAGGCGCGCCATATTCAGCCTCGATACCGCAAAGCTCCTTGCTCCTGCGAATACTGTCATAAATAGAAGCGCATCTGTACAGGGCTTTGGCGGGGATGCAGCCTTCGTTGAGACAAACTCCGCCGAACATGCCGGGATCCTTTTCAACCACGGCCACTTTAAGGCCTAGCTGCGCGGCCTTGATAGCGGATACGTGACCCGCCGGACCGCTTCCAATGACCAGATAATCGTATTTGTCGCTCATGTATCACCTTTCCGGTAGACTCTCATGCGTAATTTGATAGCGCCTCAGCGTTTCCTCTCCAGAACTCGGCTATTACGGACGCGGTGAGAATGCATATAAAAACGAACGCGGCTGCCGGTATGGCCGTCTGGGCAGTAAAATGTTTAAGCGCCAGTACCGTGCCCAATCCGGCGTTCTGCATTCCAATTTCAATGCTGAGCGATCTTCTTCTGGGGATACTGAATCCGGCTAACTTACCTACACCATACCCCATCAACAAGCCGCCCGCGTTCAAAAATATAACTGTAACCAGAACAAGTCCGGTTATCTCGATAAGCCTGTCCTTGTTCAGCGCGATAACAAGAGCGCATATAAAAACGATAAAAGTAACAGAAACAGCCGGAAAAACGCTCAGCACTTTTTCGATATGTTTCTTGAAATAATGCCGTGTCAATACTCCCAGAATAAGCGGGATGATGACCATTGCCATCAAACTGGTGAACATTGACCAGAAATCCACCTTGAGCAATGACCCCGCTAATAAATAAGTCAACCCCGGCGTCATTACAGGCGTCAGCAGAGTAGAAACCGAGGTGAGTGAGACCGAATACGCCACATCAGCCCTAGCGATATAGCTCAGAACATTACTTGCCATGGCCCCTGGAGCGGAACCTGTCAGGATCAGCCCTACCGCTATCGCCGGCGGTAGACTGAAGGCCTTCGCAAGCAAAAACGCGCCCAGGGGCATAATCGAGAACTGTGCTATGGTGCCGATAAGGACCACCACGGGGTTTTTGGCTATGTTCTTGAAGTCTTCCACGTGCAGGACCACACCTATCCCGAACATTGTCAATGCAAAGAACGAATCCATCCATGGTTTCATCGCCACAAAGGGGGCCGGTCTGAAATAAGCTACCGCGGATACGGCGATCACCCATATCGCCATATATTTTGTGTAAACTTTTAGAAATCTCTCTACACCAGCAGGCATGAAACTCTTGTCTGGCCTTTCTATTTATTCTTTTTGGCGGATTTCCTTTTTTTTCTGCGTGCCGCTCTTTTTTTAGCCTTTTTCCTGGCAAGGATGAACAAAATATCTGAAATACAGTTAAGATACGATAAAATGAATTCGTCCTTGACCTTGTCCTTGTGAAATAACTCGACAACGCTTCTTTCGGCTCTCCGGGCAACCGCGCGAGCTACGTCACAAAGGGCCGATTGTTCACACTCTCCCGGAAGACGAAAACAGTTCTCGATCTTTGTATCTTTTTCCAGATCGTAGATGCGCTGTTTTATCCAATCCGTATCTTCTTTCTTGAGCAGTATACCGTGCTTCTTTTTTTTCTCCGCACCGATCGATATTTCCGAAGCTATTATGACCAGGGCAAGCTGAATGTGCTCGAGCATCTTCTTCTCTTTGCGCGACCTGGTTTTTGCCTTTATGAGCCCCAGAAAACTGTTAAGCTCATCCAGATCCCCTATTGCCCTTATATCCAGGCTCTCCTTGCCTATATGTTTACTGAAATGAAGCTCGGTGAAACCTTCATCTCCCTTGCCGGAACGAATAACCATACCTGCCCCCCCATACTATTAATATTAAAGCTTATTTTACAGGAAAATCCGTAATTTGGAAATGGAAAACGACAGGCCCATTCAGGATAGGACCGATATTTTACTATTTATCTCGCCAAGCACACCTTCCGCGCGGAAGAATATATCTGAAAGCTGGTCCTTATCAACACAAAGCGGAAGAAAGAAATAGATGACATCCCCGAGAGGCCTGAGAAGTATGTTCCTATCGAGCCCGAGTTTGTAGACCTCCAGACCGATGCGCTCTTGCATGGGAAAAGATGCTTTCGTGCGCCTGTCCCTGACAAGTTCCATCGCACCCACTGCTCCGATATGACGGACGTCACCAACAATCGGAAGTTCACTCATTCTTGAAAGAAAGCCACTGAGCATATCACTTATGTTTTTCACGTTATCCAGAGTCCCCTCTTTTTCAAACAGATCTACGGACGCCACTCCTGCAGAACAAGCCAAAGGATTCGCTGTATACGTATGGCCGTGATAAAAAGTCTTCAGGTTTTCATAGTCATCATAAAAAGCGTCAAATACCCTGTCGGTGGTAAGTGTAGCCCCCAAGGGCAGATAACCTGAAGTCACTCCCTTTGACAAACAAAGAAAATCAGGCTTTATCCCTGCATATTCACAGGCGAACATCTTCCCGGTCCTTCCGAACCCGGTTGCCACCTCGTCGACTATAAGATGTACGTTATATTCCCGAGAAAGCCTTTCCAGGCCCCTGAGATATTCGGGCGGATAGATGATCATCCCTCCAGCGGCCATGAGAAGCGGCTCTACCAACATGGCCGCGATATTCTCGCTTTTCCCTTTGAGAATCTCTTCCAGGTCGTTAAGACAGTCAAGACCGCATTTTTCCCTGCTCATCCCTTTAGGGCACCTGTAACAATACGGAGAAGGAGCTTTGTATGAATTAAAAAACAGCGGTTTGAATTTTTTGTTGAATAGATCCACCCCGCTCACGCTCATAGTTCCGACGGTATCACCATGGTAGGCCCTGTCCAGGCTGACAAAAGATGTTTTTCCATGTCTTTTGGTGTTTTGCCAGTACTGAAAAGACATCTTCATGGCCACCTCAACCGATGTCGAGCCATTATCTGAATAAAAAACCTTGGTCAGCCCCTCCGGGGTTATCTTAACAAGTCTCTCGGCAAGATCAACGGCCGGCTTGTGTGTGAATCCCGCGAAAAGCACGTGCTCAAGCATATCCAACTGCTCCTTGATCGCGGATTTGACAGCGGGATGGTTGTGCCCATGGACATTGCACCACCAGCTGGATATGGTATCGTAATAAAAATTACCGTGAATATCGTATAATTTAACCCCCTCGGCCCGTTCTACCGCAATTGGAGGCATGGATTCGGCATCTTTCATCTGCGTATAGGGGTGCCATAGATATTCATGGTCCCTTTTTATTATATCTTCTTTCATCATGTCTCCATATTTTCAAGTAGTCTTTCGCCTATGGGCACAAAAGTCCTGTAGAGTTCCTCTGTTCTGGGCCTATAAGGCAACTCCCCGAGTACATTTATGCCGGTAAGACCCTCGACTATACGCAAATTGTCCTTGAGGATGATATCGTCCTCCTGATCATTCACCCTGTTGAATATGATACCCATAACCTTGAGCCCCCTGCTCTGGGCCGCCTCAACGGTCAATACGGTCTGGTTTATCGCGCCCAGCCGGTTTTCGGCCACCACAAGGATAGGTAAACCCAGCTTCTCAACGATATCGACCAGCATATCTTCGTCACTCACGGGTACCATCAATCCGCCTGCACCTTCGACCAGAACGAAATCAAACTTATCAGAAAGACGGTAAAAACTGTTCTCGATCTTTTCCGGGCATATCTTCTTCTTTTCAAGCGCCGCGGCAAGATGCGGTGACGAGGGGTGCTCGAAAGAATATGGGACCATATCCTGAACATGTTGTTCTACTTCGGCCCTCTCGACCTTCATGGACCTGAGGTGCTCGGCAATGTCACAGGAGAACCCATCGCATCCGGTCTGCACCCATTTCTGGGTTATGACGTTGATGCCTTTTTCCGAGAGCATCCGCCCCAGAAGCCCCGTTACAAGGGTCTTACCGACGCCTGTATCTGTGCCTGTTATGAATATCGCTTTTGCCATTATCTTCACATTTGCGCTTTGCAGAAGAAGACATGGTGTGTCGCTACTATACGTCCGTATTTCTCCATATATGTCTTCTCCATTTCCCGCAAGCCGTACCTGCCCAAGAAAGTGCTCCTGCCGAGCCCTTCCCCGCGGGTACCGCTGTGCTTAATATCCTTCAGCATGTCCCACAAGGAGATGAATTCAACTTCAAAATGCTTTTCTGAGAGTTCAACTCTCGAAAAATATTTGTCCATAACAGCCTTGACCGTTCCGAAAGGGATGAACCGGCTTGAACTCAACCATTTTCTGCTGCCGTAATGCTTGTTTAATACCTTCTTGAATTCATGGAAAGTGTCAGGCCCGTACATGGAAAAACACAATAGGCCGCCTTTCTTCAGATGTCCAGTGAACATGGCCATCGCTTTGTGCAGATCCTCGAACCACTGGAAACTCGCATTGGAGGTAACCAGTTCGAAATCCGCATCAAGATCAATATTTTCCCCGTCTTCGGTCAAATACACTATTTTATCGTCTTGCATCCTCTCCTTCGCGATATTTATCATATCAGGAGATATATCTACGGCCGTTATGCGTGCTTCTTTATTAGTGCTGCGCAATAAACGCGTGTATATACCGGTGCCGCAGCCAATCTCCAGTATGTTCGGGTACTCTTTCCCCTTAAGTGAATCCACAAGTATCCTGGCACACTGCCTCTGAACCGAAGCATGATCTTCGTAGCGAGGAGCGTTCCTGGAAAAATTTCCTTGAATTATTTTCTTATCCATGATCTGTACCTTTTAGATCCCGCTCAAAGCCTCAACGAGCCTGTCCAAGACATCCCTGGAATGGTCATACGTTACAGAAATGCGCAACCTTGCGCTGTTTTTGGGGACCGTAGGAGGCCTTACGGGCATTACCCAAAAACCTTTCTTCCGCAATCTGTCACTGAGCATCACCGCACGCTGGTTCTCTTTTACAACCAGCGGTATTATCTGAGATCTTCCAAATACTGTATAGCCCTTATCCCTAAGTCGTTTCCGGAGATAATCTGCCCTTTCCAGAAGTTCTCTCCTTCTGTGGGGCTCTTTCTCTATGATCTCCATGGCGGCTATATTCGATGCGATTACTGCCGGGGGCAGCGCGGTTGAATAAATAAAGCTTCTACATGTATTTATCAGGTATGATCGCATAATGTCCGAAACAGCTGCGTAAGCGCCGAACCCAGCCAGGGCCTTGCTGAAAGTGCCCATGATTATATCGACGTCTCCGGTTATCCCTTCCTGCTCAGTCATTCCGCTTCCTCCTGGACCGAATATGCCGGTGGCATGAGCTTCATCCACCATCAGCAAACAATCATACGCTTTTTTCAATTTTAGGATATGTTTCAAGGGGGCTACGTCCCCATCCATGCTGAAAACCGTCTCTGTGACTATCAGTGCATCCCGGTATTCCTTTCTGTGTTCATGCAAAAGGCATTCAAGGTGTTCTGGATCATTGTGCCGGAAACGGAAAAGCCTGGCCCCGGAAAGCCGTATCCCGTCAATTATGCTCGCATGATTAAGCCTGTCAGAGAAAACACAGTCGCCTCTGCCAAGAATCGAACTTATTATACCCACGTTTGCCTGATAACCGGAATTGAATACGAGGGCTGCCTCTTTCTGCTTGAATATTGCCGTTCTCTCTTCAAGCGCATGGTGAAGTTCAGTGCTTCCGGTCATGAGTCTTGAGGCAGTGGCACTAACCACGGGAGAAAGGGCCTCTTGTGCTGCCTTTGCCAGCGACCGATGCGAGGCCAGGCCCAGATAATCATTAGAAGAAAGATTAACGTAACGCTTGGGCCCCACAACGATCTCGCCCCTCTTGTCAGGACTAAGCCTGGTAAGCGAACGCAGGGAACTACCCTCTTCAAGTCTTTTTAAATGATCCGCTATCCTCTTGACCATGATCCCTTTATCCTTGATACAAGCTGCCTGTCCAATTCAACCTGTCTTCCCGATACGGTCAGATACCCTCCTACCATCATACCGTTCGCCCCGGCCTTAAAGATCATCTCCTGCTCATCTTTAAAGATGGACTCCCTGCCGGCGATCACCTTTATCGGTTTCTGTTTAAGGATGATCCTGAAAAGAGCTATGGCGCGTATGGCATCCGCGCGTTTCATCGGCTTGACCCGCCCAAGGGGCGTCCCGTTCATCGGTATCAGGAAATTAACAGGCACTGAATCCACCTCAAGCTCTTTAAGAAACACAGCCATATCATATCGATCTTCCCAGGTCTCGCCAAGACCAAGTATGCCGCCTGAACAGACTTCCAGACCCGCTTTTTGGGCAGCCCTTATTGTTTCCACCCTCTGGGAGAAACCATGAGTCGTCACTATAGAAGGATAATACCTTCGGGAAGTTTCGATATTATGATGGTACCTCTTTAGACCGGCTGACTTCAAAAACGAAAAGGCCTCTATACTGAGCGCGCCTAAAGAAGCGCAAGGGACAATACCAACCTCGACAACTATCCTCCGTATAGCTTCGGCTACCGTTCCAAGCTCTTCTTCGGTAAGCGCATTCCCACTGGTGACGATCCCAAAATGGCTGGCGCCATTTTTAAGGGCTTTCCGGGAAGCTCGAACGATCTCGTCGCTAGTTTTTAAGGAATATTCATTCACGGAAGCATTATATCTCGCCGACTGCGCGCAGAAGCTGCAATTTTCAGCGCATCTGCCTGATTTCGCGTTAATGATGCCGCATAGTTCGACAGAACCACCGCACCACTCTGTTCTTACCTTATTGGCATGTCCGAAAAGCTCCTCAAGGGGCATGGATATGATATCATTTATCGTAGGATCCTTCATATTGTAAACTATTCTACCAGTTTGGGTTTACAATATCAAGAGGAGAAAAATTCCCTGATAAGTGAAATATGTGACCTAAAGGGTATCTCCGGAAGATCCTGAGCAGAAGCGAATTTCGCCTCAGCGGCATCATCACCAGGTGTGATCTGTCTGTTATCCGCTGTAAACTCCATTCCAAGGACAAGGATCGAGCCGTATAAAGGGCTTTTATGTTCATGAGCGCCTACTAATCGTCCAGGGTTGCCTGAGATACCGGTTTCTTCCAAAAGTTCTCGTTTGCCTGCTTCCGGGATGGTTTCACCGCTTTCAATGAAGCCTCCAGGCAATGCCCAATACCCCTTGCAGGGTTCCACTCCTCTTTTTACAAGAAGCACCCTTCCCTCACGATCAGAAACTAGGCAGACAACTACGGGCAACGGGTTTTTGTAGTTGATCCATCCACATTCTTCGCAGACGAGTCTCTGCCGACCGTCGATATGTTCTTTCCTGAGCGAAGCCCTGCACATGGGGCAATATTTGAAATCATCCATATGCTCAAACCGGATCAGTCGCTTTTGAATATCGCCCCGGTGGATGCGGAGGTAACCTGCTTGGCATACCTGTAAAGATACCCTTCCTTGACCTTGTATTCAGGCTGTTCCCATGCTTTCAGCCTTTTGGATATCTCCGCCTCATCCAACATCAGTTCAAGTTTCTTGTTTGGTATGTCTATCCTTATCCTGTCACCCTCCTTTACGACGGCTATAACCCCGCCGTCCTGAGCTTCAGGCGAAATATGACCTATGGCCGCCCCGCGCGTTCCCCCGGAGAACCTGCCGTCAGTGATAAGTGCGACGTCCTTATCCAGCCCCTCACCGGCTATGGCAGAGGTCGGCCCAAGCATCTCGCGCATTCCCGGACCGCCTTTAGGACCTTCATAACGGATAACCACCACGTCGCCTTTTTTGATCTGGGCGCTCATTATCGCCTTCATCGCATCATCTTCAGAATCAAAGACACGCGCTGGACCCTCATGAACGAGCATGCTCTCATCGACCGCGGATTTTTTGACGACCGCACCCGCTGTGGCAAGATTACCGAACAGTATACATAATCCGCCATCCGGCGTGTACGGTGAATCAATTGGACGGATGACCTCCGGATCCATGTTCTCTGCCGAATCAATAGTATCTTTGAGCTTCGCCCCGGTCACTGTGACCGCACCGGTGTCCAATAGCGCCTTTTTATTGAGCTCGGACATCACAGCCGGTATACCGCCTGCCGCGTCCAGATCCTGCAGATGCTGCGATCCAGCAGGCGAAATACGGCAAAGATTGGGAGTGCGCTCGCTGATCTTATTGAAAAGGTCAAGATCAAGCTTTATCCCCGCTTCGTTGGCTATCGCCGGAAGATGAAGAACCGTATTCGTCGAGCTTCCAAGCGCCATTTCGACGGTAATGGCATTGACCAAACTGCTTTGGGTGACAATATCACGAGGCCTGATGTTCTTCTCAACAAGTTCCAGGATCTTCATTCCGGCAGACTTCGCCAGGCGAAGTCTTTTAGCCATAACCGCAGGTATTGTCCCATTACCAGGCAGACTTAAGCCTAGCGCTTCGCTCAGACAGTTCATCGAATTAGCCGTGAACATGCCCGAACAGGAACCGGATCCCGGACAGGCCTCATTCTCAAGCTGTTTGAGGACCTCCTCGTTTATCTTCTTCGATGCAAGAGCGCCTATACCCTCAAAGACGGATATGAGATCGATCGCCTCTTTGTTAACACATCCGGCCATCATCGGCCCCCCACTAACAAGAATAGCCGGCACGTTGACCCTCAGCATAGCCATCATCATCCCCGGAACGATCTTGTCGCAATCACATATGCATATAAGACCATCTATGGGATATGCTGTTGCCATTATTTCGACCGAATCTGCTATAAGCTCCCTTGAAGGAAGAGAATACTTCATACCCTGATGCCCCATCGCGATACCGTCACAAACACCTATGGTATTGAATTCCATGGGTGTTCCTCCCGCCATTCGGATCCCGGCCTTCGCCGATTCGCCGATATCTCTCAGGTGATTATGTCCCGGTATCACTTCACTGGCTGAATTGGCTATGCCTATTATGGGGCGATTAAGCTCCTCGTCCGTAAAGGCAAGAGCTTTAAACAGAGATCTGTGTGGAGCTCTTTCTATCCCTTTTTTCATTTTGTCTGAACGCATGTATATCCTCCTTTACTTATAAGCTACACCCTTGAGCTCTTCCACGTATTGCTGCGACGCATACGCGGCGGTCGCTCCGTCCCCGCAGGCAGTGACTACCTGATGCAAAAGCTTGCTAGTGCAGTCACCTGCGGCAAAAATACCATCTCTGGAAGTTCTCATGTTGCTGTCTACTGTTATAGCACCACGGTCGTTCATATCGACCTTGTCGCCGAGAAATTCCGTATTAGGATGCCACCCGACGAATATGAAGACACCGTTACAGGGTAATTCCGAATTCTTTCCGGTGCTCCTGTTCTTCAGTGTAATACTTTCAACTGCATCTTTCCCGTTTATTCTTTCAACCACCGACTCCCATACAAAATCCATCTTATCATTGTTCAGAGCCCTCTGTTGCAAGACCCGTGCGGCTCTAAGACGGTTTCTGCGGTGAACCAGGGTCACCTTTTTCCCGAATTTTGTCAGAAAAAGCGCTTCTTCGACAGCGGCATCCCCACCGCCGACAACAACGATGTCCTTTTCACGGAAGAATGCTCCGTCGCATGTAGCGCAATAGGATACGCCTTTGCCCAAGAACTCTGTTTCTCCGGCTACTTCCAGTTTTTTCGGCCTGGCCCCACTGGTGACTATGATCGACAACGCCTCATGAACAGCATTTTCATCGTGGACTTTCCACAGAGGCAATCCCTGCTTCTGTCCGGCCTCAACGCCTTTAACAGTTCCCATCATGTTTTCAAGTCCGAAAGACTGGGCCTGCTTCTTAAATGCGGAGACGAGCTCGAATCCGCCGATCTTCTCTATGCCGGGATAATTCTCGACTGTCTCGGTCATCGTAAGCTGCCCGATAACGCTCATGCTTTCCACTAGAAGAACATCCATGCCCGCCCGCGCGGCATAGAGACCGGCTGTCAGTCCCGCGGGCCCCCCACCGATTATTATAATGTCACGCACCCCTTCCGGTAACTTGTTCATAGAATATCTTCCTCTCTCCTCTGTTAAAGCTGAATAATGTGACCGGCCATCACGGGAATGAAATTCCCGTGGTATTTTCCGCTGAATATCCTGTTGACCTTATCCTCCGTAGAATGTGTAGGACCTATCTTCTCAACCCCCATTGATTCAAGCCTGGCAATGGTAGCTGCTATATCGTCCCGTTCTTCGCTCTCAAGACGGAACCCGCCGATTACCATGTACATCTTGTCAATGTCCATCCGGGCTTTAACTGTTTGTATAACGTTCAATATACCCGCGTCGGAACAGCCATTGATCAGTGACACGCCTTTTTCGCCGTTAACTACAAGGGCCTGTTCATGTATCACGGTTTCATTATGCCTGGCCTCTATGGCCCCGGTAACATGGATATTCTCCGTAATACTGGTAGGGCCCTCGACAAGTATCAGTTCGCCTCCCAATTCCTTGACGCAGTTCTTGAAAGTTTCGCTGAATACTGGGCATGCGTATACCTTAAGACCTTTCTTGCGCTTGAGAACTTCCCACAGGCCGCCTGTATGATCCCATTTGTCACTTGAGATAACGACCGCTTCAAGCTCCGGTATGGAGACCATCAGCCTGTCCATGTTCTCGACCAAAGCCTCAGGATCGCCTCCGGCATCGAATAGTATCTTATTATCTATCAAACAGGCAAACCCCCTGCCTGAAAGCAGACCTCTCTTGGCCTTGGCATCATAAAGAACTTTAACGTACATCCCTCTCTCCGAATATTTTGGTGCCGATCCTTACTAAGTTCGCCCCCTCCTCTATAGCCACCTGGTAGGAATTCGTCATACCCATGGACAAATACACTGCTTCTACCCGTGGCAGGGAGGCCTCTTTCAATTCCTCGAAAGCTTTTCGTGTTTCCGTGAAGAACGGTCGCGCCTGTTCCGGATCTCCAGAGAATGGCCCCATCGTCATCAGCCCCTTTAACCGGATATTGCCAAGACGCGCGATCTCTTTCGCAAAAGAAAGCACATCCTCCGGGAATATGCCGTATTTCTGGGGTTCCTTGCCGCTATTGACCTCTATCAGCACATCCATCACCTTACCGGATGAGAAGCATCTCTTGTCAAGCTCTTGGGCAAGCTCCAGAGAATCGATCGTCTCTATCATATCGAAAAGCTTAATGGCCTTGTTTATCTTATTCTTCTGCAAGTGGCCTATAAAATGCCATTTAACCGGTTTTTCAATTGCTCTAAGAGCCTTGACAGCCTCCTGCACGTAATTTTCACCTATTATCCCGACCCCGGCGTCTATAGCCTCTCTCACTTCTTCGGCCGTCCGGGATTTGGCGGCCGCAACGAGCTGAACCCCTTGGGGGAGTTCGTTAAGAATCGTTCTTACGTTCTCGGTTATGCTGGATGGGACCATTGCATCTCTGTGTTTATTGTTTTCCCTTCAAAAGGTTCGATATTTCCTCAAGCTGGGAAGAGATTCTCTTAAGCAGCTCGATCTGTTCTCTCTGAGATCTTTCCTGGCTCGCCTGCACCTTTTTAGCCTGGTCGGCAATCTTCGTCATGTCGCCCAATTTACTTAGATCAAACATATCTGCCTTTCTGTCATTTACTGTTAACAATGTGACAATTATACAATGTAAGTCAGGTTAATACAACAGTCAAACAAGTACTCTTAGGGGCCTTATGAGATATGACCGTGGAATGACCGCTTAAGGAAAAACGTCCCCGGAAGAATCTGGTGCACAGTAACTGCAGGATCAGCCATTCAAAATATCATTTATCGTATCTATGAGCGTGTTGAGATCTATCGGCTTTCTCAAAACCGCTCTTGTGGAGGGTATATCGTCATTCACGCCCACAGAACCGGTGAGAAGAATAACAGGAATGTCTGTCTGCTTTTTCCTCATCTCCTCCAGAACCTCAAAGCCCTTGAGCCCGGGCATCCTGTTATCAAGTAATATGATATCGTACTCTTCGCCTGAATCTATGATACTCAAAGCTTTGCTGCCGTCATCGATGCAGGTAACATCAAAACCTTTCTTCTCCAGAAATATCCGCAAAACGTCACGGATGGACCGTTCATCGTCAACTACGAGTACCTTGGGCATATTTACCTCCGGGAATTATATCCTGTAAGATCTACTTCTAAGCGGCAATATTAAATATAATATACATCACTCTGCCAGGAAAATGCAAATATATTAGGAATAGCGCAAAGCTATTTCCGGATGTATGATAAAAGAAGCAGTGCCAGCACTGTAACATTGATCAGGGCGGTCAGAAAACACGTCCCGAAAATCCCCAGCACTGGCACCAGGAACGCGGCCGCTAGCAGGGCTCCCACGCAGGCGCCTAAGAGGTCCAAGCCGTAACTCAACCCAGCTGTGCGGCCTATCTCACTGCGATCCTGCATATAGATCTTGTTCGCCAGAGGGAACTGTATCCCTCCTATGATCCCGGCTATAACCGGCAGGAATGGAAAGATGACGTTCGATCCAAGCCAGGATAAAATTCCCGCTCCAGCCGCTGAGAACGCCAGGAAAACGACAGGCAGCAAAAGCGGATAAAGGCAAATACTGAACTGTGTCCTGACGAAGATCTTCATATCATCCTCAAGGGCGTTTATTCGCCGTGCTATTAACCAGCCGCCAAGAGCAAGACCAATCATGAAAGAAGTGATGATTATTCCTAATTTATAAAAGACATAACCGTAAACAACCTGAAAAGACAATATCACCGTTATCTGAAATATGATCTCGGCAAATCCAGTGGTCATTATCGCAAGAAGCGCACCGCGCTTGGCCAGTCTGTCTCCGCTCAGAAGACCGAAGATCAGCACGCCTGCACAAAAAAGAACCGCGGCAAGCCATACGTTCTCCGTCCTTATCGAGCGCAAAAGATGCCTGAAAAAAGGCATCTCGAACTGGGTCCCCCAGAATACAGTAGCATAATAATACGATACGGGCCTGAAATCCCTGTTAAGTCTGGCTCTCCCGTCCTGTTGAACCGCTTCACGCATATATTCCGTTCTTTCATCTGAGAGCTTAAACTGAAGGTAATAATCCCGGAAATATGCGGTTTCGATACCCCATTTATCCATCGTTCGGGTAAGAATATCGGTGTCATGTGTAAGAGGCTTCTTATCTCTGAGCAGGAAATAAGCTGTATCTCCCGGGATCACGAGAACATTCGAAAAAACCTTTTTGGCGCTCAGGTAAATGGATCTGAGGTACTGCTTGAGCTCCGAGCTTATATAGTTTTCCGAGGAAGTAAGGGCAAAGCCGCATACCCCGTTCGGTGAAAGGATATTCTTGAGCTCACTGAAGAACTCCACGGTATAGAACCTGTTGATCTGAGCGGTATAAGGGTCCCCCAGGGAAATGATCACGCAATCATATTTATGGGGTTTCTTTTTAACGAAAAAACGTCCATCCCGGTGTATGATGTTCACGCTCGCATCGTTCAGGACTTTTGCATCCGCTTCTTTCAGGTATTTTCTCGCCATCCGGATAATTGTGGGGTCGAGCTCCACATAGTCCACCTTTTCAACCGGGTATTTCAGGACCTCTTCCAGAAGCCCCCCTACACCTCCGCCGATAAGAAGCACACGGCGAGGAGCTTCTGTCTGCAAAAGAACGAAATGAACGGATTCCTCGGCGTAAAGCTTATCCGGAACGGTATACAGGTGCAGACCGTTCCCGTAGAAGGACCTCTGCTCTCCCCTTTTGGTGACAGTGATATTGCCGTAAATCGAATCTTTGGAACCAAGTACCTCAAAGCCCGACCAGAGCTGCTCCAGCGAGAACTGCCTGAAGAAGGAACTTGCTCCAATAAAAGAAGAAAAGATCCCGCAGATGAGAAAAAAAGCTGTGATAACAAGAAGGGTCTTTTTAAAAGCCTTGTTCTTTCTGTATCGCTGCATGAACAAAGATGCCGAGAGATTTAGCAACGAAAGCAAGAATAATATGGAGGTAGCGCTCATGTATCGTATAAGGAAATAACTTACCAGGAGCCCCCCGGAAAGGGCCCCCATCGCCTCGTAAATATATACGCGCGCTATACTCTCTTCTGATGAGGCCGCGTGATCGCTATAAAGACGGCATGCCAGACTGAACATGAAGCCCATGACCATACAGGGTAGCCAAAGAACCAGAAAGGTCGAGAGCAGCATCGGGGGATACCCTATGATCTCTCCTGTAGTTATGCCTAAAAGATTCTTGACGGACCTTACAGCGAGCAATGTCAGCGGAAAGATAAAAGCGAGGGCCAACTGGCAAAGCGAAAAGACAGTTACCCTGCTTTGTATACGGTCTGAGTACCTGCCCAGCAATGCGCTGCCGAAAGAGCCCCATACCAGCCAGCTGGCGAGTATAAGTCCCACGGATACTTCGTTACCGTAAAAAACAACGAGGAATTCCCTCATCAGGACTATCTGAGAAGCCATGGCGGAAGCACCCGCCAGGACAATGGAAAGAATAACTGTCTTCTTAAAATCCATATCGGAATGATCAGGCTGTTAGCTCCAGATCCCTTCTATTTGACAGCCGCAGAACTTGCATTTACCGTTAACAACGTGATTTTCCAGAACCTTGTAACCAATCCTTTTTATTATGACCCTGCCGCAGCCAGGGCATATGGTGCTCTCGCTTGCTGTTTGTGGCACGTTCCCTATATAAACGTATTTGAGGCCTTCTTCCATGGCTATTTCCCTAGCCTGTTTCAACGTGGATACCGGCGTGGGATAAAGGGACCTTAATTTATACTGTGGCCAGAACCGCGAAAAATGAACTGGGACCCCCTCTCCGAGGTTATCTTTTATCCACCTGACCATGCGCCGGATATCATTCATATCGTCATTTAATGTCGGTACTATAAGATTGGTTATCTCGACCCATACGCCATGCTTCTTGAGGATAACAAGTGTCTGAAGGATATTATCCAAGTCCTGCGCGCAGACCTCTTTAAGGTATTTTCTATCAAATCCCTTAAGATCGACATTAGCCGCATCGATGGTCTTACACATCATTTTCAGGGGTTCTGACCGGATCTTGCCTCCGGTGACGATTATGTTCTTTAGCCCCTTTTTGTGGGCCTCCCGGGAAGCATTAACGGTATATTCATAGAAAACAATGGGTTCAGTGTAAGTATAGGCTATCGAGGAGCAACCGTTCATCACAGCCGCACCAACGAGACCCTCCTTGGTCAATACCCTGTTATTCGTCTGTTCTGGAGGGCGTTGTGAAATGGTCCAGTTCTGGCAGAATTTACATCTTGAATTGCATCCGGCTGTAGCAATCGAAAAAGACCTTGAACCAGGCAATACATGGAACATGGGTTTTTTCTCGATAGGATCCACATGCATCGCGCAAACAAGCTCATAGACAAAGCTGTATAACTTACCTTTTACAGGGCCCCGCACCCGGCAGAACCCCCTCTGCCCGTTGGAGAGAACACACTCTTCAGGACAAAGCTTGCACCTTACGATATCATCGCTTATCTTCTCGTAGAAAAGGGCCTCTCTCATACCCCTTTTCTCGCCCACGGAAGCATACGCCTCGTATTTTGAAAGAGCATCAAAAAGATACATTGAAGCGGCTACAGTGGCTCCTGTAGCCACGCATTTGCTTATGAAATCTCTTCGCGAGAGCTTCTCGCGCCATATTTTTTCGAGTCTTTCAGCGGATATCATGCTTAAATCACCCCTATAATATTATATCATATAAGGGGTTGCTTCTTTAAGATGATATCCCCCACTTCGCATCCGATATGACGGGCGATCACCGGACACTTGGCTTTGAAAATGAAAAAAATGGGTTTGGACTCATCTGCGAGGGTCTCATAATTACCCTGCCCCTTGCTGATAATGAGATCAGCCTTATTGTACAGTTCAAGGAATTCTTCATTGCATCTGGAAGGCACAGTGCCGGGAACATCCGATCCACTGGATATAACAGGCACCACCCTGTCCAGTCCCGTTTCACGTGCGTCTTCCATGGTCACATCGTTTATGATGGGTTTTCCTCTCACCGCGCAGACTATATCCCGATCGATCTCTTCAACAAGGATCTTGTCAAAGACAATTTCACCCGCGTTATCAAGAAGATATAGGATATTATCTGAGCGTTTCACCGCTTTTGCAAAATCTTCGAAATCGAATATAGCAAAATCCTTCTCCAGACACTCTTCTATCTCTTTTTCGATATCAAAGGCATGTGGAACACCATAATCTATAACGTTCCCCGCAACCGCTAGCCGTACCGCGCTTAATAGTACGTCGTCAGAGCCTTCTATCTGGTCTTTAAGCCGTGAGTAGAGCTCCATCGACATCCGGTTGCTTTTTTGCTTTACTTTCTTGTAAACATCTTTTCCGCCTGTGATCTCCTCGACCAGACCGTAAACGGTCCGTGCTATTTCGGGCGGGGTCACGTTAAGCGGAAATTCCGGCAGAAGCCGGGACACCTCATCGATCACCTGTTTCTGCGTCAGCTCATCTGCGCCGGCTAATTTGGCAGCTTCATGGGCTTGCCTCAAAAAACAGGGTATACATTCGAGATACGTTTTCACCGTCTCACCTCTTTTCCCATGATTTAATTAAAATCCGCTATCGCTATGGAGAAGAAAGTTCTCGTATCTTTTCCCGGAAAGAATCCTGCTCCGGGAAGATCCTTTGTAGCTGCCGGTATAGCGGAATGGCTTTATCTTCCTGCCCGACCTGTTCATAACAGTACGCCAGATAGGTAAGTACATATCTTTGCTGGAATTTATCGTGCGGGGCTCTCCCCAGGTGGTTCTTCGCCCTGGCAAAATAACGCAAGGCGACCCCGGGCTCATCTTTCTTGGTTAAGTACAATCGGCCAATTTCAGCATTCAACCGCCATGATTCGGGATTGTTGGCAAGGCCCTTCTTGAGGAAGGAAAGCCCCTGCTGGACCCTGTTAAGCCTGTATGCCAGATAATACCCGGTCAGCGTATACGCCAGATCATTATGTGGATCGATCTCGGAAGCGTAGTAAAGCCAGGGAACGATCTCCTTGAGCTGGTCACCCTTAAGATGCACATGCTCGGTTATGCGAACCTGCTCTGAAACCCTTAGAAGGATATTGTACGGGGCTATATCCGCCGAATCTTCTTCGTGGTGGTGCACATGGGGCCTATGCTCCTCCTCTTCCCCGGCAACCTCTTTGCTTTGCCTGTACATATGCCCGCACTGGCCTTTGTAAATTCCTCCGTGGAAATAGACATCAGCCTGGATAAGAGAAAGATTGGACACGATCGACCTTGCTTCTCCGAGTAACTGCAGGAAAACGGGAGTGTCTGAGGTCCTGGCAGGAAGGCTGTGCGCGTAACTATAAGTATCTATTTTCGGTGCAAATAGAAGTGTTCCAGCGAGCCACAGGAGGAGCACTATAACGGTTTTGATCTTCAAAGTTTTCTCCTCCGGAACAAAAGCCCCGCAAAATATAAAAGCATGGAACTATATATAAGGGTGTACAAAGTTATAGTCCCCATCACCCAAAAAGGCAATGGGTCCCAGGCATGGGTTATTCTCACGCGCATATCATAAAAGTCAAAATGCGGTATCATATAATACAAAGTGGATGTTACAGCAGCCATTAACCCCTTTGAGTAGAGAACAAGCTCCCTGAGACTCTCGGAAAAACCGGATATCAGCATATATATCAACAGAGAAAGTGTGATATTGGCCGACGTGGTAAGGAAGTTCGAGAAGAAAATAACAAGCGCTGAGACCAGAAACAGGAAAAGAACCCCCATTAAGAACCCCTGCGTGGCAAGAACAAAGCTCCCGCCTGTACCGCTCGTCAGGTAGAACACAAGATATGCTGCATAGAAAACCATGAATGAAAAGACCGACACGAGAACTGAACCGCAATACTTGCCCAGAATAACAGTAGCGCGGTCGATAGGCTTGGCAAGCAGGGGATAGATCGTCCTGTTATCTATCTCTTCGGGGATCTGCTTTGCCGCGAAGGTCACTGCTATTATCAGCGAGAAGAAAACCACCATGAAATATCCGAAATCGCGTATGTACCTGGACACCTCTTCCAGCGCGAAAAAAGTCTGCGAAGATAAAAGCCCCAGAAGTACCAGCAGAAATATGAGGAGCACATAGAAATCTTTTCTGCGTATAAGCTGCTTTATCATACATGAAGCTATCGCCCAGATGGCCCTCATTCGGATTCTCCTATCATTTCGAGAAAATAGTTTTCCAGGGACTGGGCCTGCCCCTTGGCGCCGATAAGTTCCGCGACAGGCCCAGTTGCCAGGATGCGCCCTTTATTGAGAACGGCTATCCTGTCACTTATAAGCTCGACTTCGGAAAGTTCATGGGAGGAGAAAAAAACGGTTTTCCCGTCTTCACGCAAACTGTGTATCACCTCGCGCATATTACGCCTGGCTACCGGATCAAGCCCCCCGGTAGGCTCATCAAGGATCAGCAGATCAGGATCGTTGATAAGCGCCTGGGCAAAACTCACTTTCTGCATCATGCCCTTTGAAAATGTCCCCATCGGTCTTGAGGATGCTTCTTCTAAGCCTACCCCGGCAAGAAGTTCTCTTATGCGCTCGGAAAGGGTCTTCTTCTCTATACCGAAAATATTGCCGTACATCCTTAAAAGCTCGACCGGGGTCAGGAACCTGTAATAATCCGAGCTTTCGGGCATGTAGCCGATATGGCTGCGGGTCTGGGCGTCTTGAGGAGATTTGGAAAATACGGCAAGCTCCCCCCGCTGCACTTTCAGAATCCCGAGTAAGTGCTTTATGGTAGTGGTCTTGCCTGCACCGTTGGGGCCTATGAAGCCAAATATCTCCCCACGTTTGACGGAAAAATCAACACCTTTAAGTGACTCGACAATCGTTTTCCCGCTATGGTATGCGTGATGCAGACCTTTTATTGAAATTATCTCTTCCATCCGTCCGACAAGGTCCTGTATCAATAAAAAAGCTCACAGAAGCAGATCTGTAAGCCGGGTTCTGTTCCGCATAAAGCGGAGGTGATTATCCATCTTGGCCCGGCATTGCTGCGGGGCTCTTGCGGCCTACCCGGAAGTTTGACGAGACTAGCCGCCTCGTACCAGTCGTTCCGCACGTACCGGACTTTCCTGGTTCCTTCCCTATTTGGACTTGCTCCGCGTAGAGATTGCCGCGTTTCACCCCCCTTGATAAACAAAGGGACTCGTCTCTGTGGCTCTTATCCTCGCCTCACGGCGGACGGGCATTACCCGCTACGCTGCTATTTGGAGCCCGGACTTTCCTCTTCCTGCCACAGGGCAGAAAGCAATCACCCGATCTGCTTCAATGAGCTCGAAAAAAAACTAAATCTTTAAAGGAGCGCTTTTAAGTTTATCGCCTTGTTGACAAGTGCATCGGCTTCTTTGTTCTTATCCCGTGGCACTTCCCTTACTTCTACTTTATCAAATCCCCTGAACAGATTCAAGGCGACATCAAAGAATTTCCTGAGGTCCTGGTCCTTTACCTTGTACTCCCCCTTGAGCTGTCTGGCAATAAGCTGGCTGTCCAGATTAAGAATGACTTTTTGCGCTTTCATGATAAGCGCTTCCTGAAGGCCATATATCGCAGCCAGGTATTCAGCAGCATTATTTGTGGCAACGCCTATGAATTTGGATACCTCCGCCACTCTTTCGCCTTTTTCATTCAAAAGAACACATCCTATGCCGGCAGGCCCAGGATTACCCCTTGCGCCTCCGTCGGCGAATATCTCAACGGATCCTGTTTGTTCAGCTTTCTTGTTCATATAATAGTCTGGCACAATTTTCGCAAAAGATGGGCTTCTTTTTCTGCTTGACCTCGTTTATTATCTGTGGGCGAAGGTGCATATTGCATTCACCGCAGAACTCTCCCTCTATCCTGGTAAGCGCCACGCGTCCCCATTTATTAAGGATCCTGTTATATTGACCAAGCAGGCCCAGATCTACACTCTTTACGCATTCTTCCCTTTTCGCGTTAAGCTCCTCGAGTTGTTTTTTCAGTGCGCTCTCTTCAGCCTTCAGAACCTGTTTATTCTTTTCTACCTGCTGCTTTTCCTCTTCGAATTTCTTCTTTTCTTCTTCCAGTTTTTTGCGGGCTTCCTCTATGTCATCGAAAAGCTGTATCAGATCCTCCTCAATAAGAGAAACGTCTGCTTTAATGCTTTCTATCTCTTCCTGGAGGGCCTTGTATTCCTTGTTGTTCTTTATCTGGTACAGATCCCCTTCGTGTTTCTTTATTTTCTCCTCCTTGGCCTGCATTTCATTCTCTTTTTCGTTCTTCGCCACCTGCAAGGCCTTATACTCCTGATCGGCTTTCTCCATGCCCCCTTTTTTGTCGTCGAGGGATTGGTCCATTTCCTGCATTTTCCGGGGGATTTCTTCCAGTTTGCTCTTAAGATCGAATATATCGGAATCGATTGTTTGTAAGGTGATCAGTTTGGGAAGCTGTTCTTTGTAATTCGTCTCTTCGGGCATTTTTTATTGTTCCTTTATCTGGCTTTGACAAGAAGGATATGGTGGGCGCAGGGGGACTCGAACCTCCGACCTCATGCATGTGAGGCATGCGCTCTAACCAGCTGAGCTATGCGCCCTTTATCCTTATATACTAATATATCTGTGCGAAAGTACGTCAGAAAATTATATCAGAAATTGAATTAAGCTACAAGATTTTCCGATAAAATTCTCAGTTTTGCTGTATAAATACCCTCCTTGTTAAGGAAGAAAAGACGATTTATCTACTTGAAATATTTTTAGCCGCTATGCTATAATACGCACTCTGAATAAATATCTGAAATAGTCGGGGGCATAGCTCAATTTGGTTAGAGCAACTGACTCATAATCAGTAGGTTCATGGTTCAAGTCCATGTGCCCCCACCAGTGTGCAAAAAGCCCGGTTTCCAGCCGGGCTTTTCTGTTAAACAAAGGAATTGACAGGCTAAATAGCTGATGATAAACTGGCTACTAAATCGAAGACCAAGGGAAGTTTTCAAATGAAATACCTCCACCATAAGAAAATATCTGGCCTCTTTCTATTAATAACCATCTTCCTGATCACATCACTCTCTCCCGCTTTTGCCGGAGAAGAACTTACACTTGAATCTCTGCAGAAAAAACTCGCTTCTCTAGAGAAGAAGGTCGAGCAGCAGCAAAAGGAGATTCAGACCTACAAAGAACTCCTTGACCAACAGATCCGCCTTAACGAAAAACAAAGACAAGAAATACAAAAGACCTTTCAGGAAGCGACCGGCCTCAGCAGCGAAAAGGTCGGCAAGATCCTCGCGCGTAAAAAACCAGGTCCCCTGACCGCGCACCCGTACATGCCGGGTAATTTCAAGATAGGAGCCAACTTTACCGGCATCGTCCAGGGCTCTCCCGATGCGCGTCTTATCGGAGAAGATCGCAAGTCAGTCATGGGAGCTTCTTACCAGGCGAACGTCACTATAGCCAACAAGTTCGAGGGGGTTGACGGTATTGCCGTGGCAAACCTGCGCGTGAGTCAGGGGTCCGGCATAGAGGACCAGCTATCCATATACAGCAATGTGGACAACAACAACTGGGGTAATGACGTTTTTACCTTGAGCGAGATATTCTATGAACAGAACCTTTTCAATAAGAATCTTGTTGTCGATATAGGCAAACTTGACCCCACAGTTTACTTTGCTCTCAACGAATACGCTAATTCTGATACAACGCAATTTCTTGCCCGCATGTTCAATAACAGCCCGGTAATAGAATTCCCGGATCATTCCGGCGGCGTGCGTATAGCCGTTTTCCCGTACAAGTGGCTGGAAATAAGTTACATGGCAATGGCCGGAACAGCGGATATGCGTGACCTGGAATCACGTATGTTCCATATAGGCCAGGTCATATTCAAACCGTCGATCAGCGGACGCAAGGGCAACTACCGCTTCCTGATGTGGCAGAACAACAACCCTCACACCGTATGGAAGGATCTGACCAGGACACGCGAAGACTCTTACGGGTTTTCGATCTCCTGCGATCAGGAAATAAACGATGACGTCGGCATTTTCGGTAAATTCGGATGGCAGGACCCGAGCGTCTATAATCCTGACCAGAGAGCTTATCCGTTCTCTGATAGCGATCCGAACCCTCATAAAAACAATTATACGCTGGAATACATGTGGAGTACCGGTCTTCAGGTAAAAGGACATCCATGGGGCCGCGCCCATGACTTTTTCGGTGTTGCCATCGGCCAGGTCATACCGTCGCAAGATATGAAGAGTGCCCTGAGCGGTATGCCTGACAACAGAAGAGAAGCCAAAAGTGAAACCCATTTCGAAATATACTACAATTTCTTTGCGAATAAATATCTCGCTATAAGTCCCGGGGTTCAGCTAATATGGGATCCTTACGGAGGGGATGCCGGCGGTGAAGGAATGGTCTCGGTTTACACTTTACGGACTCATTTTGATTTTTGATAATGTAAACGAGCATGAAACGTTCTCCAGTACACAAAAAGGGCAGAACTGAATAGTCCTGCCCTTTTTGCTATAAATTCGTAAAAGACTGTTTATTTCTTCTTTTTCTTCGCAGCCTTTTTCTTCGTAGCCTTTTTCTTCGTAGCTTTTTTCTTCGTAGCCTTTTTCTTCGCCGCAGTCTTTTTCTTCGCGGTCTTTTTCTTTGCAGTCTTTTTCTTGGCTACCTTTTTCTTCGCAGTCTTTTTCTTCGCAGCTTTTTTCTTTGCTGCCTTTTTCTTTTTCACCGCCATCGTTCCCTCCTTCTTTTGTTTAAACTGTTTCAACAAAAACTAGTTAAACAATTTCTTTTGTTTAAAATATACATTAATATTTTCGATTTGCAAGTTTATGAAGAATTTTTTTTATATTTTTTACATACATTAACAGTCTGTGCATTTATGCTTGTCCGGGTTATTTGTCGCGCGTAATCCATGAATAAATTCCGGAATTAAGCCGTACGCTATAACTCTTTAAAGATAAGGCCCATGGAGCTCTCAACCGCCTCGCTCACTCCACCATCCGCAAAGGCGTATATTCACATCCTATGAACGTTCTTTCTTAAAATTTTTTTATTGAGATCTATTTGGAGAAGATTTTTGTGGATATGCGGATATTTAAACCTTTGTTAGGCGCTGATCAAACAGAAGATGAAAGAGCTTTTTCAAGTTTCTTTCTGGAGTCTCCGAAGGCCTTTGTGAATTCAACAGCGATCCCGAATGTGTCGACCATATTGTTGTTCAACGATTCGCACCTCACGACTCGCGCAAGAAACCGGCCATGTCCATCGCAGGAAAGCATCTCAATATCACATTCAAGGATATCCCCTATATTCATCTTCATCAGGCTGATAAAGTATACGCCGCCAAGACTGATATTCTCGGAAACCGATTTCCCTTTCGCACCGTCGGGCCCCTGAAAATTGTAACGCACGGTGAACTTACGTTTGACACGTCTGAATGCTCTTTTTTCGTCAGTGATCATTTTTGGTATTATTACAATAAAATGGGACAGGAAGGGTTGCCCCTTCCTGTCCTCAATAATGAACGGAACCTGTTGCGGCCTTACATATATCGCTCGGGAGAGGTTTTCAGCTGTTCGAACTTGGGTGAGAAATCACCCTCTTCCCTGCCGAAACAGATCCCGAGTTTTTCAAAAAGTGCCACCTCATCCAAATCGACAAAACGTTGTTCGATAGCCTTTTCAGCGGTCATATAGCGAACCTCGTTACCGGTAATGCCGGCCATGGTAACACCGAAGATCCCTTTATTAATCAGAAGCACGGCTCCGGCACCGACCGTATTGCCGAAATTAACGTCGTAAGCAGAGCTTCTTCCGCAACGCACTAAATGACCTGGCCGTACCGAACGTATCTCAGGAGCCGTATAAAGTCCCTCCACATACATGTGTGTCTTCTTCATGAATTCGGTTACATCAGTATCCGCCTTCAATCTTTTTTCAAGCTCCTGGCATACATATTTGCCCGCTCCGGCCAGTTTTTTATGACCGAAGGCGTCAAGCCCAGCGCTGTCATCAACTATCTCACCACCGCTTGCGTCCCTCAGACCCTCAGCGACCACGAGCAGGTACGTGCCGGCAAGAACGTCGCTGTCTTGTATCCTTTCCTTGAGGCTTTTGATGACATCCTTGTAGAGGATATTGAAATCCACCGGTATCTCAGGTATCAGAATGGCATCGGCATCCGCGGCGACACCGCCCCGGAAAGCGGTATGTCCAGCATATCGCCCGAAGACCTCTACCACGATCACCCGGTTATGCGTCCTTCCTGTGGTCTTCAGATCATCAGCGAAAACGGCTATCCTGTTGATGGTGGAATCGCCCCCGACCGAATAAGTCTGCAGATCCAGGTCCATGGTTTTGGGCGCATGGACACAGTTTATGCCGTTCTTATGAAGGTCCACCATTACGCTGCCAGTATCATCTCCGCCGCTTATTACAAGAGCGTCGATATTGAACTTCTTAAGGCCTTCCTTGATCCTTTCATACTTGTTCTCGTCCTTGATCTTCTTGACCTTGACCCTGGAATGGCCAGCTTCAGAGCCCGACAGGTTGTTGTTTATCAGGTCCAAGCGGCTTTCGGTCATTTTTGTGAGACTTTTGAAATCAACCAGATTATACAGCCCCGCATATCCATTCGGTATGATATAGCACTCTATACCAAGGTTATTAGCCATGCTCGCCGCGCCCTTGACAACCGCGTTCAATCCGCCGCAGTCACCACCGCTGGTAATAACACCGATCTTTTTTATATCTGACATTTCTCCTCCTCTTCTTGATTTATATCCTTATCAACTAACCAGAATAACTAAAAGTAGCTTTCCAGGGATTTTTTAAAGGGTGAGTTGGAAGACTGCATGATTATTTTGTAAGTTTCTCCGCTTATCAGGACCTTTACCAC
The DNA here is from genome assembly GCA_014728045.1 of Candidatus Omnitrophota bacterium. Taxonomy (NCBI): domain Bacteria; kingdom Pseudomonadati; phylum Candidatus Omnitrophota; species Candidatus Omnitrophota bacterium. The sequence goes on along the minus strand of WJMH01000025.1, from coordinate 23,486 downwards.
CTGCTTCTGGCCATCCTTCCAGTCCCCGTAGCTTAAAAGCATCTCATAATCGTCGCCACGCCGCCTCACATAGCTTATCCTGTACTCTTTGAATTCCATGAACTGAAAATCGAAAGTTGCCTGTTCATAGGTGTAACCCTTCTTGCTCTCATCATCGATAAGCTCGTACATGGTCCGGTAATCACCATTCTGCCAGGCCTGGAGGAACTGGTTCACGACCAGAACACCCTGCGGACACAGATCAAGATTAGCCTCCTCCTCACTAGCTCCTCCCCATGAGAAACCCGGCATGGGGGAAGAATACGCGATATCGATCCCGGCAAGCAGAAAGAACACTGCCGCCAAAAAGCAAACTGTCCTTATTTTTGTGGTAACTCTAAACATAAAACTATTACCCCATCTTATAATGCTTTCTAATGGGGCTGGATATTTCCCAAACGCAGTTCATACCTTGAGGGAACGTTACGAGGTCTCCCTCTCCGAACTCGACGGGCTCGCCGTCCTCCGGCTCTACTTTAGCCCTGCCCTGGAGTATGTAACACGTTTCCTTGGCGTCATAGCTCCAGTCAAACCGTGAATTCTCCTTTTCCCAGATAGGCCATGATCTCACCCCAAGTTCCTGCAGTTTGTGCTCATCAGGACGCTCAATCTTTATTATATCCATAACTGCCCCCCTTACGTTCAAATGCTGATCAGATCTCCAAGAATGTCGCAGAGGATATGCGCGCGTTCTCTTTGATATTAAATCCCGTTTTGCCCACGGATAAAGGGACCCTGGTAATCTCTTCACCCTCCATATAAATGAGTGACGGCTGGATACCACCACCTTCCAGGGTTCTGGGTAAAGGTCTCAGAAAACTTATTGAACCTTCCGGGACCTTGACCGTTTCGTTAAATTCTACAAAATATTCGCCTTCTGTCAAGTTCCACCACCCGTATTTATCATCTTCCGACCTTTTTTCAGGCTCCAGCGGCTTTGAATCTGCTTTCTTTTGCTCGCTGCCCCCGAAATCGATCTCCCCTGCCTTTTCAGGCTGGTATACGGCAGCAACGGTAAGTTCTATTGAACGAGGTTTTACCTGATGCTTTTCAGATACAAGGTCTCCCACCAGCTTGGCGCTCTCCTCCCCCGAATATATCCTCATGTTCTCCTCCTTAAGTTAGCTATCCAGTACAAAGGTTACCGGCCCGTCATTTACAAGACTGACCTGCATGTTCGCGCCGAAACGGCCTTTTTCAACTGTTAAGCCCGCTTTCTCGAGAATTTCGTTAAAACTATTCCAATATTTTTCGGCCTTTTCCGGATCCGCCGCATCTTCAAACCCAGGGCGGTTGCCTTTATCTGTTCTTGCCAGAAGCGTGAATTGCGGAACACTGAGGATCCCTCCTCCAACATCGGCAATGGCCTTATTCATCTTACCCTTTTCATCCTCAAACACCCTCAATCGAATGATCTTTCCGGCCATCATCTCAACCTTGTCAAGATCGTCCTCCCTGGCTATTCCCACAAGCAGCATATAACCATTCTGGATCGAACCGGTCACGGTCCCGTTGACAGTAACAGAAGACCGCTTGACCCTCTGAACGACTATCCTCATTGTTTTTTCTCCGATTCTACACTGTTTACCAATCTTCCGACACCGTCGATCTCAACAACAACTTCATCCCCCGGCCGCATCGGACCAATATTGGCAGGTGTGCCGGTTGCGATTATGTCCCCCTTTTGAAGCGTCATCACGCTCGAGATGAAACTTACCAGTTCCTGCACATTGAATATAAGGTTCGAGGTACGGGAATTCTGCCTGAGCTCTCCGTTAAGGAAGGACCGGATACCAACATCGGCAGGATCGAGCTCTGTCTCGATAAAGGGGCCAACAGGCGCGAACGTGTCAAATGATTTGGCCCTGGTCCACTGCCCGTCTTTTTTCTGCAGGTCCCGCGCGGTAACATCATTAAAACAGGTATATCCTTCGATGTATTCGGGGACTTCCTCTTTGGTAATGTGTCTGGCCGTTTTTTTGATGACCACGCCCAGCTCTGCTTCGTAATCAACTCTTTTCGACATCTCAGGATATATTATCGCTTCATCCGGACCGATAACAGAAGTTGACGGCTTAAGAAAGATCACCGGTTCGTCCGGGACTTCCATGCCTAGTTCCAGGGCATGATCGGTGTAATTCAGTCCCACTGAAACGATCTTTGTGGGAAAAACCGGGGACAAAAGAGTTACTTCGGTAAGAGGCGCTCCAATGCCATCGGCATGAACCCAATCACCTTCAATTGTTCCTCTTTTTTCTTTGCCTTCGTGGATAAATCTGGCGATCTTCATGGTTAAGCCTTTATCGGGCAAGGGCTATGCAGGAAAGCTCTATCAGCACATTTTTCGGCAGTCTGGAAACCTGAACAACACACCTGGCAGGTTTTACATTACCGGTGAACCTCGATCCGTACACATCGTTCATACGCGGAAAGTTTTCCATGTTATTCAAAAAAACATCCGCCTTGACAACATCATTTAGCTCAAGTCCGCATGAAGAAAGTATCTTTTCAATGTTATCGATAACTAGTGCAGTCTGGCCCTCTATATCGGCCGTACTGACCCGTCCCGTCCCGGGATCAATCGGTATCTGCCCCGATATGAAAAGAAAATCTCCCGCTCTTACCGCTTGTGAATAAGGGCCTATCGGTGCGGGCACTTCGGTGCATTCGATCCTCTCTGATTTTCTTTCTTTCATATGTCCCGGATGATGATCAGAATACCAGGGGGCTGATATCCGATATGATTATTCACGTACTTCTATGTTAATGCCTTTATCCCTCAGATAGCCGAACATTCTGTCGATCTCATCCTTCTGACCGTCTATGACCAGAAAGGCCCACCCACTCTCGGTGGAAAAGGACGCTTCGACTATCTTCATGCTAATATCGAAGTTGTTGATCATATCACAGATTATAGGTTCGTCTTTTAGCTCTCCGGGAATGAAAAGTTCTATTTTTTGCTGTGCCATAATCGGATTCCCCTTTCTTTCCGTTGTATTTGCTTTATATCACTCTGAAAACCCCATATCAAGAAAGTTCTTGAGTTTCTTCGCTCTAATGGGATGTCTCAGCTTTTTCAGGGCTTTAGCCTCTATCTGGCGTACTCTTTCCCTTGTAACATTAAATATTTTTCCCACCTCTTCGAGCGTCCTGGGATAGCCGTCCCCGATACCGAACCTCAGGGTGAGAACCTTTCTTTCTCTTTCTGTGAGAGTATCCAGAACTTCGTCCATCTGTTCCCGGAGCATGGCATATGCGGTAGCGTTGGCAGGAGAAACAGCGGACTTATCCTCGATGAAATCCCCGAAACTTGTATCCCCCTCGTCCCCGATAGGCGTCTCCAGGGATATAGGATGCTGGGCTATTTTTATTATGCCCCTCACCTTTTCAACGGGGATCTTCATTGCATTGGCTATCTCTTCAGGTGTGGGCTCCCTGCCGTACTCCTGAACAAGAGCCCTGGATACCCTGACCAACTTGTTAATAGTTTCTGTCATATGGACCGGTATACGGATGGTCCTTGACTGGTCCGCTATCGACCGAGTTATCGCCTGTCGTATCCACCATGTTGCATAAGTACTGAACTTGTATCCCCTTTCGTACTCGAACTTATCCACCGCTTTCATAAGCCCCATATTGCCTTCCTGTATAAGATCAAGGAAGGAAAGGCCCCTGTTGGTGTATTTTTTCGCAATGCTTACGACAAGGCGGAGATTGGCAGCGACCAGCTCTTTCTTGGCTTTGGTGTATTCGGTCTCTATATTATTCAGCTTGTTGAGGTCCTGCACAATGCGTTCGGCGGACTTGCCTATCTTGCGCGTGAGGCTCCTCAGGTCTTTCTGGGCCTGTTTGAGATCCTTTTTACTCCTGCCCTTTTTAAGGCGTTCCACTTTATTGCGCAGCCTCCTGGTCTCCTCCATGGGTTTTCGTATCTCTTCGGTGACTTTTTCGATAAGGGAGATGGCGACTTTAAGTTTCCTCATTAACTTGATTATCGTCTCGTTCTTCTTGGAGAGCCTTATGCGTTTTATAAGCTGCCTCTTCTTATCTTCGAGTTTTTCAAGATCGGCGCCCGGCTGGATATCAAGAACATCATCAAGATTATAGTCGTTGTCGAACGCCTCTTCTATCTGTTCCAGAGCCCGCTCGCGCCCCATCCTGATGCTGAAGACTATTTCCTTGAAATCCTTTTCCTTTTTTTTGATCCGTTTTGCCAGTTCCAGTTCTTCATTGCGGCTCAAAAGAGGTATCTGTCCCATCTGCTTAAGATACATTTTTACGGGATCATCTATCTGGACGAATTTTCTGGACTTGACCTTCTTCTGGCTGCTTTTTACTGCCATAGGGATCTTCTCGACCTCTTCCTCGGATTCAACGACTTTTATATCCGCGCTGTGAAGAGCGGTTATGACCTCGTCTATCTCGTCAGAGGAGACAACATCATCCGGAAGAATATCGTTGACTTCGTCGTAACTGACGTATCCCTTGTCTTTACCCACCCTTATAAGCTTGCGGACGATCGCGGACCGGCTCTTTGTGTATTTATCGCCCTTCTCCTCGGCGGGGGAGGATGCGGAACCTTTCCTGGTCCGGGATGACTTCTTCGCAGTTTTCGCGGAGGTCTTTTTAGCCTTGGTCTTTTTGCCGCTCTTTGAAGAGGTTCTGGCTTTCTGGGTCTTCTTTTTAGCCGGCTTGCCCTTCTTGGTCTTGGCTTTTTTCTTTTTCCGTGGCATGATCACGCAACCTTCTCTTTATGTATCCTGTTAAGTTTATCGGTGATGTCCTTTATCTTCACCACCAGATCCATTATCTGTTCGTCATCTTTTGTCTTCTGGGCTTTCTTGAGCATCTCTTTCAGATACCTGAGCTTATCCTCCCCGTTTTCTTTTTTTACACAGAATATGCAGTCTTTCAATGCGCGTTCGGGTTCTTGTGTAATGTCGGCTTTTGCCAACGCCTGCACTGCAGCGTTCTTGGCGTCTTCATCTTCCTCGAGCCTGCTGAGAAGTTTGCCGGGGTTGATGTTTTGCGCGCCCTCCTCATACATCTTCTGTACCTTCATAAATACCAGCTTGACCTTCGGATCACAGAACTTGTCAAGCCCGAGCGCGGACTTGATCCTCTTGAAATTTTCACCGCTCATCATCGCAAGGCCTAAAAGATGTATTTCGCTGCTTTTATAGTTCTTTGACTCCAAGTCCACTTTCGCTTCGGAGGCATAATGGTAAGAATAATCGGGTTTTACTTTTTTCATTTCATGGCGCAAAGATTGTTCGTGAATGCCCAGGCGTTCGGCAAGCCTTTTAAGATAATCCGACTTTACGACCTCGCTTTCGACCTTGGCTATAGTAGGTAGCATTTCATCGGTTATCCCGCCTATGTCCCTTCGGCCAAGTTTACCGACCAAAAGGTCCAGCTTGTAGTCAAACAGGCCCTTGGCGTTCTCGATGATCTGCTGGAAGGCTGCTTTACCGTTGTTTTTTACGTAGCTGTCCGGATCATCGCCTTCAGGAAGAGAAGCTATACGTACTTTCATCCCGCTTTCCACAAGAATATCGAGCCCCCTCAGGCTGGCGGCCTCGCCGGCCTGGTCCGAATCAAATACCATGACCGCGGTGTCGGTATACTTCTTAAGCATGTTCACCTGATTAACAGTAAGAGCCGTCCCGGAAGTGGCAACAGCATTGCTGATCCCATACTGGAAAGGCGCGATAACATCCATGTATCCCTCTGTGAGTACCGCACAACCTTCTTCACGTATACCCCGCCTGCTGAAATTGAGCCCGTAGAGTACATTACTCTTGCTGTATATAACGGTCTCTGGGGAATTTATGTATTTCGGCAGTGAATCATCCATCACCCGCCCACCGAAAGCCACTATCTTGCCCCTTTCATTGAATATAGGGAAAATTATCCTGTTGCGGAACCTGTCGTAATCACCTTTTCCCTTTTCGCTGGGTATGCTCAGCCCGGCCTTCCTCAAAAGATCAGCTCTTATCTTCTTGCTCTGGCAGTACCTTCTAAGGGATTCCCACTCGTTGGGGGCATAACCCATCTTGAACTCTTCGAGTGTTTCGGCGTTAATGCCCCTTCTTTTCAGATACTCCAGGGCTTTCTTGCCCTTCTGGGAATTGAGCATGTTCTGGTAGAATGCGGCGGCTATTTCATTCACTTGATAAAGCTTTGCCGCTAGAGAAGGTTCACCGGAAGGATCCCTTTCGAATTTCGGCAATTCCACCCCTGCCTTCTCGGCAAGCAGCCTGAAAGCTTCAGGAAAATCCATGTTCTCGTATTTCATTACGAAGTTGATCAGGTTCCCGCCTGCATGACATCCGAAACAGTGGTATATCTGTTTATCGGGGCTGACAACGAAGGATGGTGTCTTCTCATTATGGAAAGGACAGCAGGCCTTGAAATTCCTGCCGGCTTTCTTAAGCTGGATATAACCCGAGACGACTTCCACTATATCAAGCCTGTCAAGAACACTGTCTATTACTTCCTGAGGTATTCTGCCCATGATCTTATTATCGTCTGAACCTCCTGAACCCGGAGCATTCTATGAATTTCAGTTTTCCCTTTTTTTCGATGGAATCGAGCAGAAGGTTCATCCCGAGGTTATCGCTGGAAATATGTCCGGCTATAACGTAGTTGATGAACTCGCTCTTGGCCACCTTGAAAGATTCTTCCTTGCAATGCATCCCGATTATCGTCTTAACCCCCGCCTGCGAAAGTCTCCCGAAAAGCCTTTTGGGGCCGGAAGTGCCGCCGGTCATGTCGATGAAGATCTTGCCAGCCTCGTCCTTCTCCTTGCCAATCAGGATATAGGGGCCTGCGCTCACCTTCATGGCATCCTTGTACTCGGGCATCCTCTTAAGTATGTTGAGCACATTTTTGAGCTTTTTTGGTTTTTTCTTATCGAAAATGTTCTGAAGATATCTGGCCACGCAATTATCCGCAGCGGTATGCGTACACATGAAAGGTATCTCCAGAAGTTTAGCCGCGTCAACCGCCTGGTTATGATTGACCGGTGAAAGGCCGCGCTCCACCTGGCTTATCCGCTCTTTCATGATACCCGTGGCGATCTCGGTTGAAAGGCCGTATTTCTGCCAGAGGGTGGGCTGTATTCCCATGACCTTATGCAGTTGAGCCAAGCCCCTGCCCGAGGGATGGTGGGAAAGAACCAGATCTATCTTCACGCCTTTTTCCCTCAATCTGTCCGCGAGAAGAAGTTCGGGCACGCCTATATCTATGCCGGCCAAAACGGTCTTGACCTGCTCCTCGCCAGTGCCATTAAGTATCCGGGTATCTGCGTAAGGGTTTTTGAACCTTTCCTTGTCAAAAGTTGACTTGTCGACCCCCTTCGCCTGGCGGTATTCCTTCTTAGCTTCCTTCAACGCCTCCTCGATGGCTTTTTTGGGCCTTTGGTCCTCTTTCATGCCTTTTCTTACAGCCTGTTCATACATGGTCTTAAGCTTCATCTGTACCGTTCCCTTCTTCTTGCGCTCTTAATAACGATTCAACGATCTGTTCACGTTCCTTGGCTTCCGGACCGTTAACAAGCTTTGTCATCCAGCTATAAAGCTGGGCGTCCAGCTTAACGAAGAACATGGAAGTTTTCGAGTCTGCCACGGCAGCGGCCTTGACACTTTCAACCGGAATAAGCAGTAAAAGTATGCTTATGGCCCCGAAGAACATGAAAGCCCTAAAACTGGCAAGGACCGCCCCACCCAAACGTTCTATCGAAACGACCTCCTCCGAATGCATTACATTGAATATTCTTTCAACAAGTTTGATAATTATGAATATGATCGAAGCTATCAAGAAAAATGATAAAGGTTTTGCCCATTTCTGGAGCAGAAATCCAAAAATAGCCTGTGAAAAATAACCGTAATAACCTATTGAAAAGAAAAGCAATATAAACCAGCCGAGCAAAGAAAGAACCTGGGTGCCTACACCGGTCCTGAGCCCTTTATAAACCATTCCCAGTAAAAGGATTATAAAAACTATATCAAGCCAGTTTATTTGTTCAAATATTGAAGGCAAAGGCATTCCTCCCTAACGGAAAAAAGAGTATATCATATAATTTATATGAAGTCAAAATACTAGGATAAAAGGAGTTTACAGTTTTTGTTCGACTAACATCCGCTGATTATTTCAGATTTCTGCGAGTTTTCCAACCAGACATGACGAATTGCTGTTATATCCTTCTATCAATGCTGTTAGGATCTGCCCCTCCGGGAGATTATGGCCGCTAATCCGTACCCTGAGATACTCTCCGCTGTAACCTTCGGTATATTCCCCGGGCTTTGTTATCTCCGAAAGGACCTGGACTTCCCGCCCGATGAACTTTCTGCCGAATTCGGCCTGCAGGAGCTTTCCAATATTAATTAGCTCGCCCACTCGCCGCTTTGCCAGATCACCCCTGACCTTATCCTTGAATCCAGATGCACTGGTCCCATTCCTGTCACTATATCTGAAAACATGCAGACGTGAAGGCCCGAGCTGTTCAACGAGTTCCCGTGAGAGGGCAAAATCCTCCTCTGTTTCCCCGGGAAAACCCGATATCACATCCATGGTCAGCCCCACTAAAGGTATCTTTCGGCGCACTTTATCGATAAGTTCCCGGTACTGAGCAGCGCTATACCTTCTTTTCATCAGGCGCAGGATCCTGTCTGAACCGCTCTGAAGGGGTATATGCAGATGTCTGGAGATCTTCCCGCTTCCGGCTATGCTGCTGATAAGATCATCTGTTATGTGGTTGGGCTCAAGGGAACTTAACCTTATCCTGAAATCCCCCTTTATTCGGCTTATCTCATCTATAAGCGCGGGTAAAGCCTGCCCCCTGCTCCCCTGCCAGGACCCGAGGCATATGCCCGTAAGCACTATTTCCCTGTAACCGGCCGATATGAAACGCTTAGCCTCTTCTAGAATATGGTCTTCCGCTCTGCTGCGAGAAGGTCCCCTTACCACGTTCACCTTGCAATAAGAACAGTTCTGGTCGCATCCATCCTGTATCTTCAGGAAAGCCCTTGTGTGGTCACTGAAAACCGATATGCCGTACCTAGGCTGCAGGGCGGCCCCGACATTGAAGAGCTTTTTCATGATCAAAGGTATCATCTGCTTATCCCCGCCAGGTATGACCCCTTCGACCTGCGGCATGGCCTCAAGCCGTTTAATGTCCTCCTGTAACACGGCATAGCACCCGGTTACGAAAACTTTCGCTCGCGGATTGTCCTTCTTGACCTTTCTTATGAGCTTGCGTGTTTTCGCATCAGCCGTATCCGTGACGGTGCAGGAATTTAGGATAATAATATCAGCCTGACCGGGGTCCGATTCTGCAAATCCCAGACCGGAAAGGTTCTCCCTTATCAGCTGCTCTTCATATTGGTTGACCTTGCAACCAAGTGCTTTTACCGCGAATTTGATCTTTTCCATAATTGTTTTGGTGAATACTGCGGGCTTTATTCTGAAAATTCATAATCCAGAACGGATAGAAGGGCCAGACCGGCGGTATCGCTTTTTAAAACTCTGTCACCCAGAGAGACGAACCTGCAATTGCCCGCACAGGCCATTTCAGCTTCTTCGGGGGTAAAATCTCCTTCCGGTCCGATAAACACAAGTATATCTCCGTTTTTGAAACCTTCCAGAGACTGCCTGAGCGGTATGGTATCATCCCTCAGAGAGGCAAAAAGAACAAGGTCATACTGGTCCATCCTGCTAACCATATCACTGAATTGGGTGATCTGTTCAATTTCAGGAACATCCGTCCGGCCGCACTGTTTTGCCGCCTCTACTGCCAGTTTTTTCCACCTATCAACTTTTTTGGCCCTCCGGCGGTCATCCGGTCTTACGATAGTTCTTTTAGTAACCAAAGGTATGATACGGTTCACTCCCAGTTCTGTGGCTTTTTCGACAATGTAATCCATTTTGGACTTTTTGGGAATAGCCTGGGCCAAAGTCACCCGCGGCATTCGCCGGGCGGACGGTTTATCGGTACGGACTATGCGGACCGTAAGTCTTCCGGCCGCCCTGTCGCTGTTCTCTATAAATCCGGAATATTCATTGCCTGTGCCGTCAAAAACGGTCACATTATCCCCGTCCTGCATCCTCATCACATCGAGGATGTGGTGGGCCTCTTCACCGTCTATCAGGATCTTATTATCGCGCACTTTTTGGGGAGATACAAAAAACCTGCTCATTCGGATAACTCTTTTTCACCGAAAACTTCAGCCGTGAATACGTAGATGTCGCATTGACCGGTCTTCCAGGCGTTCGGCGGGATGCCGGCTTTATGCGCACACAGGCTGTTCATGAACTGTTCCCTGCTCCAGCCGGTCTCTTCGGCAACCTGAGGCAGGTATACACCGCTTCTCCACCCCATACGAACCATTACGCCGTGCTTGCCCATCTCTATGTCTTCATGATCCTCGATCTTCACCATAGGCGAAAGCGCGGATATCTCTATATCCACTTCGTCCAGTTCACTCGCTTTTAGAGGAGGGAACCTGGGGTCCTCCACCGCTGCTGCTATGGCCATATCCCGGACCGCAAGGTAAAGAGGCCCTTTAGCCACCATGTGGCCTATGCATCCCCTCAACGCACCGTTCTTGTGCAGGGTCACGAAAGCGCCCATCTCCTGCTGGAGAGCCTCGTCTACAACCTCTACTTCCAGCCTTTCGCCCGTTTCCAGATAATGCCTGATAGTATCTCTGGCTATCTTCAAAAGCTCTTTTCTCTGGGATTTATCGTACATACTGGTCTCCTTGTCTTTTCCCGTGGACCGTTCTCTGTCATCTGAGATATCGCTCTTAATGAAAGCCGCGCTCATATAGCCTACTACCCTGTCTTTCATGCCGGAGGTATCGCCCGAATTAGCGTATTTGAGCAGCTTCACCTTGTCAGCCCCCAGCCTTTTGGATGCTTTCATCACGGCGTAAACAGCCCCGTACCCGCACATCCTCTGGTCATTTTCGTCCCTTAAGCTCTTTGCGTAAAACCTGTCCGGGTCAAAAGTCTCTATAGCTTCGATCGTGTCGGCATCGATCCTCTTGGCCACATCGTAAGGCTTGTGGTGACACATGTCGGCGCTCGCCAGAATGGCATAATTCTCCTCGTCTTTCAGGACTTCGTACAAAGCATCGGCCAGATGGTCGGAGTTGGCCTTGGACTGGTCGCCAAGTGCTACCAGGACCAGTCGCGGATCATCCAGCGCGACCTGCGCGAAAGGCACTTCCATCTCCACGGAATTTTCCGATATAAAAGCCTGGGGCATATACCCGATCCGCTCACTGTAAGAGATGAGCTCCTCGGAAAGGGGTCTGTCTATGTGGGCTTTGCCTAAGGGAGTGACGAAATATTCATCCGTGAGGACGGAAATCCTGTTCGGGAAATATCTTCTGTGAGTAAACCCGACAATCACAAGCTTTTCGGGGGGATTTTCCATGAGAGCCTTAAAAGCAAATGCCGCCACAGGCCCCGAATACCTGTAGCCCGCGTGAGGTGCTATAACCCCTATAACCCTGCCATTCAATTTGCCGGGACGGGCCTTATCCAGATAACCTTCAAGCTCCGCCCTCAAACGTTCAGGAACGGGGGAATACCACCTGCCCGCCAGGTCTGCGTGTTTTGCATCCAGGTCCCGTACGGGAAAAACAAAAGATAACAGGAAGAATACTATCAGTATGTGTTTTATCTTCATCAAAAATCCTGGTCGATAAATTCGTCAGTGATAGGCTCCTCGAGCTGAGCGGAGGTTTGTTCCCGGAGACCTTCGAAAACACCCGCGTTCATGGCCTCCACGCATTGGTAGCACAGGTTACCCAAGTCCGGTCCGGTCTCAAGCCACAATCCGTAATAATTGCTGCATATCAGGGGATTATCTTCGAGAGGGATATTCAGTATCTCCGAACTGGCGGAGGCTATAACATATCCCAGCCGCCTTCCCCTGTTGGTGACAAGTCTGCGCACAATAACATGTATGTATATTTCGGGGGATTCCTCGACAAGCTGGATATCTGGAAGTTTCCCGAAAGCGTTGTCCAGATGCCTTTCGGCCTGTTGATCAAGATTCGCCACCGCTACGACCTCAACCTTAACACGGATGGGATCCTGTTGAGCGTAAGCGGTGGAAAGCAGACAACCTGATGGCATAAGAATGCCCAGTGCTATGAAAAGTATTAACAGCACGGAGCGCAGGATGGGATTTAGAGAGCAGGGCCCTCTCTTCCCGGCGGCACCAAAAGTGGTGGAGCAGATGGGATTCGAACCCACGACCCCCACGTTGCGAACGTGATGCTCTTCCAACTGAGCTACTGCCCCACCGGAAAAACGGTGAACATTATAACATAAATCATTAAAACGTAAAGCTTCGAGATACTTCATTTTTCTCCTGTAAAGATATTTACGCCTTCTTCGACGGTAGCGTAATGTATGTCTACGGTATCTTCCCGGTTAACGGCGTAGCCTCCGGCCAGCGTTACCGCAACGGGAATGCCATAATTCAGGGCCTGGGTAAAGATAAAATTGTCCCTTTCCCTAAGACCATCTTTCGTGATGGAAAGCCTGCCCAGCTGATCGCCCTTGAAAGGGTCCGCACCGGCCAGGTAAATTATTATATCCGGCTTGAAGGTGTTTATGATCTTCGGGGCCCGGTCGTACAGATACCCCAGATATTCACTGTCTTTCGTAAAATCAGCCAGACCTATGTCCACATCACTGGCGGGCTTGTGATAAGGATAATTGTTCTGCTGATGCATGGAAAATGTGAAAACCGTCGGGTCATCCTGAAAGATGAAAGCCGTGCCGTTACCCTGATGAAGGTCGCAATCAATTATAAGGCCTCTTTTGATAACTCCCTCGTTTTGAAGCGCTTTAACGGTCACTGCGACATCATTCAGCACGCAGAAACCCTCGCCATGATCGGCAAAAGCATGATGAAAACCGCCGCCAAGATGCACCGCAGCCCTTGATCTCAGCGCACGGCGTGCCGTGGTGAGCGTCCCGCCGCAAGTGGTGAACGAAGCTTTTGTCAGCTCAACCGAATACGGGACCTCCATCATTACGATTTCATCAACGCTTAAATTACCGGTCCTGAGTTTATCGATATAATCTTTGGTGTGTACACTAAGCACCTCTTCATCGGTAACAGGTTCGGGCTCAACCAATTCGCATCTTTCGCCCACGAACTCATCCGACTCTATGCGCTTTTTCAGGATCTTGTACTTTGACGTGGGAAACACGTGATCGCCGATGTCCACGTAATAAAGGTCCGAATAAACAACAGGTAATTTCTGCGGTTTTTCTGTCAACATAGTTAGAATAACATTGTCGTACCGGCATGCTCCCTATCAAGCGAGCTCGCCGATGAACGACTCTACGGACTTTTTCATGATCTCCCAGTCTTCCCGGGAATGAATGCCGAACTTCTGTTTCCTTTTCCAGCCTTCGTCCTTCTTCTGCCACAAATAGAAACAAATCTGTTTTTTTGCGTAACTTTCCAGAAGAACGACAGCGGCCCACCAACCGAACTTCTTGTTGACCGTGCGGAACTTCAACACCCTCAGGGGAGCTTTAATGGGCAAACGGTCCTCTTGGCCTCCGTTGCTGTCATCGATCGGCAACGAATGTTCCTCCCGCAGTTCAGGCTTTTTTGAGATATCCTCGACCATTATTCCTCCTTGTTATGGGAAAGTTTCACCGTGTAATTCGGCATCTTGCCCTCAAGAACTATATGCCCTTCCCGGGCCAGCCAGCCTATGCTCATTAACACGAGATCCCGGTCCTTCTTAAGATCACTGGTAAGGTCACCCATTCTTGCCTCTCCGTTGTGGTTGTCAAGATAATCCCATATATCTCCCGCAACCAGGCCTATCTGAGTTATCATCCTTCACCTCCCTTCACAGCTTTCGCTGGATCTTTATATCCGTCAAAATCTTCTAATTTGCTTCTTTGATTGTAACTCCCGCACCTCGGGCATTTTGATATATCATCATGCCTGCTGTCCACGTATGTATTAGTGCATATGGGACAATGCCAGAGATATTTTTCATCGGAAGAAAATGTTTTCAGTTTCGTCCCGAAATCAAAGAACGACCATAGCAGCAGTATGAACACGGCAGTGAAAAGCAGATACAGAAAAAGTGCCATTGATATGTCCAGTTCTATCATCTGTATGCACCCGCCTTCAAAGTAACGTCAACAACGTGCCATTTCTCCCGGTAATCATATTCCGGAGCTGGTTCAAATATCCAGCTGCGCACGAATTCCGAAATCATCATATCAAGCTGGGGGTAGCCTGTCGTAGTAAGCGGCTCGGCCTGTTTGACCTGGCCGTCGGGGGCTACCAACACGCTCATCCTTATGCCGTAAGCCGATCTATCCCCGTAGAACCCGCTCATGATGAGCGGTGGGTCCGCCCTGTAAATGACTTTCCGGGGCTCTTTCGAAGAGCTCCGGGCGCCACCCCATCCGGGCAGTAGATATTTATTCTGTCCGGTGCCCAGATTGAGTTTCGGGACCGCCTTGGTCTCCTTGAGATAATCAAGAACGAGCACGTCCATCTTCTCTTCCTGGTAATCCGGAAAGACCGGAACCAATGATTCCTTCCTGGAGATATCCACCTGAAGATAGCCTTCTCGAGGATCTATATCAGAAAACCTGTACGTAGTACTCTTCACCGTCGCTATATTCTCAAGCATTATATCGAAGGCGGTTTTCTTCAAAAGCGGTCCGAGAAAATCTACACGGGTATATGCGCCTTTTCGCCTCATGTCCTCAGGAGTGATGATTTTCACCGCGGACACACCGAAAACATGCGCTGCCAGCGATACAACCAATGCTATTGTCAGATTCCTGCTTATCATGGTCATTGCGTCGTGGCGATGTTGATCTGTTTAATGTCCATGCGCCTACATATATCCCAGACCTCGATAACCTTGCCCATATCCGCTCTCTTATCAGACCTAATGAGCAGAGACTGACCGTCCCTGGCAGCCATTGTTATCCGGGATAAGAGCTCATCGCTGCTGACCGGCCTGTCATTCAAAAGTATCTGATTATCCTCTGTTACGGTCACTATCAACAACTCTTTGTGCAGTACTTCGCTGGTGACAGCCTTGGGAAGGTTAACCCGTATGCCCGGCTGAAAGATGAAGCTCGAGGTAAGCATGAAAAAGATAAGAAGCAAAAAGACCACGTCAATGAGCGGCGTGATATCCAAGCGTCCTTTTTCGAGAAATACTTTTCTTTTAAATTTCATCTTCATCCCTCTTGATGCCGAGTATGTTTATGACATCTGTTGCGCTTTTCTCCATCTCCAGAACGAACCCGTCAACCTTGCTCACCAGAAAATTATAGGCCACGTAAGTGGGTATAGCGACAGCCAGACCGGCTACAGTAGTGATAAGCGCCTCCCATATCCCGCCGGCCAGGTCTCCAGGGTTCACGGACATTAAAGCAGTGGCTTTCTGTTCAATTACCTGAAATGAGCGCACCATACCCGTTACGGTACCCAGTAGTCCCAATAGCGGAGTTATATGGGCTATTGTCGCCAGAGCACTGAGGTTCTTCTCAAGTCTTGGCACTTCATGAAGTCCGGCGTCTTCTATAGCTTCCTTGATTTCCGTGCGGGGTCTGTCGTGTTTAAGTATTCCCGCTTTCAGGATCTGCGCGATCGGCCCTGGCATGGCATTGCATTTATCTATCGCCTCGACTATTCTATTCCGTTTAAGTGTCTCGGCTATATCCTCCATGAAATCCTCGGTATTTATTTCCGCTCGCCGCAAATGCCACAGCTTCTCCAGAACGACCGCAAAAGCGATCACTGAACACATGATTATAAGAAACATCAACGGTCCGCCTTTAACTATAAGATCCCACATCTTTTTTCCTCCTTTTGGACATCATACTGCCAGTTCGGTATTATCTGGCATATTGACCTAAAAGTTTAAGTTTCTCTTTGGCAATTCGAGCCTCCTGGCCCTCTCCTTCGGAGAGTTTCTGGTATATGGTGAAGGCTCTTTTATATTCACCCATTCTCTCAAGAAGTTCGGCGCACTTTAGATGCGCGCGCATAACCCAGAATTCACCGCGGGGATAGTCATACTCGACTTTCATGTACGCCCCCACCGCTTCTTCCAGATCGCCAGCTCTTTCCAGACATTCCGCGATATCGAACTGAATCTGGGCGTTGATATCCGAATTCTCCCTGGTAAGCGCTACACGGAAATACTCAACCGCCAGAGGATATTTCTCCTGCAGTTTGAGAATAAGCCCGATGCGATTATTCGCGATATTCGTTATGCCGCTATCGGGGTAATTCTTAATGAGGGTTTTATATTTGGATACTGCCTTTAAGTAATCCGCTTTCTTTTTATGGATATCCCCGAGAGCCAATATTGCCCTTGGCGCCCATTTACTGCCGGGCCGCTCCTTCACTATCCCCTGGAATTGTTCAAGGCTTTCCTGGATACGGTCATCATCATATAGCGCCCATCCCAATGTATATGCGGCATCATCAGCAAAAGTACTGTCCGGATATTCGTCGATAACTTCTTTCAGATATCTCCGAGCTTTCTGAAAATCACCTTTCTTGTAGAAGTATTCACCAAACCAGAGCTTCGCTCCGGGTAAAAAACGATTTCCGCCGGGCTGATCGGGGATCTGATCGAATATCTCAAGCGCTTTTTTCTCCTTACCCATCTTATAATATGTCCAGCCGGCGTGATATCTGGCTCTTTGCGCGAGGTCATCATCCATATCCGATAACTTGATCAGTTTCTCGTATATCTTCGCGGCTTCGTCATATCTGGCTGCATTATAAAGTGAATTAGCTTTTTTCAGGCGGGCCTCATTCACCAGCGCACTCTTGCGGAAGTCATTGATTATGCGATCGTACTGGCCGATCGACGAAACGTAGTCTCCCTTCTGGGCGTATAGCTCCCCCAGCTGATAGTGCGCTTTATCGAGGAGTCCTGATCGGGGGAAATTGACCAGCAGAGAACGGAACGCCAGGATCGCCGCGTCCGTCCTGTTCATCTTCTTGAGCAAAGTGCCTACCTCGTATTGTGCGCTGTCGGCCAGAATACTGTTGGGAAAGTCCCTCAGGACGCGGTCATAGACATCGACGGCCTGATCGTTCTTTCCGGAACCCTGGAGGATATCACCTATACTGCACAGAGCGCTGACAACAAGATCCTCGTTATCCGACCGCTCAACGGTCCTGTCAAAACACTCAAGAGCATTTTGCTCTTCTCCAAGGCCAAGATAGACCCAGCCGAGATTATAGTTCATTTCATCAGAGAACTCGCCGTTAGGAAACCTGTTAAGGGCCTGCTCGTAGACATTAACCGCCTCGCGCAGCTCGCCTTTCCTATAGAGGATCTCACCCTTCCAGTAATGCGCGTCATCCGTCCATTCGTTCTGTGGGATATTATCTATTATCCTGTTGTACAATCCGATCGCATTTTCCATCGCACCGGGGTCAGTCCCCTCTTCCGCATTCTTAAGATGGATGCTGGCCGCTCCCATCAAAGCAGCACTCTTTGCTGAGGGCTGCCGGGCGTCTTCGGCGGACATCTCGAACCATCCTTTAGCTGTCGAGGGATCCCCTGTCTCCAGATATGACCGCGCTATCTTATACTCGGCTATCGCCGACCAGGGCTTGTCGATCCTTCCCTGCAACGCGTTTTTGAGATCAACTATTGCCTCCGGGAACTCTTCAAGTTTATAGTGGCAGTCCCCCAGCATATAATAGGCATCGAATATGCGTTCGTTCACCGGATACTCTTTGACGAATGATTTGAGTTCAGTAATTGCCTCCCGGTATAGGCTGGACTTATAGAGTATCTCTGCTATTTTGTACTTGGCTTTAACGGCAAGCTCGCTCGTGTCATACAGTTCTACCACTTCCCGGAAAGCTTCAATTGCGACCTGATATTCACCCATTTTCTCATAGCACCATGCTTCTGAATAATAAGCAAAAGGGGCATATTCGCTTGTCGAGTAGGACTTCATCACCTGCTGGTAATGCGAGAGGGCTTGCTTATAGTCCCCTTCGGCAAAATATACTTCAGCAATCCAGTAAGAGGCCGCAGCGGACAGCTCTCCTTTCTGGAAATTATCGAGAACAAGGTTGAATTCGGTGAGCGCTTTTGCCGGTAGGTCCTGTTCGAAATACACCCGCCCCAAAAGAAGGTGTACTTCACCCTCGATCTGTTTTGGTATGCCCGTCACTAGCAAAGCGCTCAATTTTGACTCAGCCAGGCCATAGAAACCGTCATTTATGGCTTTGCGGGCAAAATCCAGTTCCGAGTGTACTGCCTGTTCCTCACACTCGGATAAAGAACACCAGCACGATAGCAAAACCGTGAGCAAAAAGCAAATGATCCTGTTGGTTTTCATCTTTTATATGCCAATTATAGGTTAATTATATGGTAAGGGTTTTGTATTATGCTAACAGAATAAACAGGCTACATCAAGATATTTATTTATGGCCGGGGATTGAACTCACTTAAAGGACTTTTTTTAGATATTTACCGGTATAAGAGCTTTTATTTTGAGCTATATCCTCTGGAGTTCCGGTTGCGACGAGCCTGCCTCCCTTATCTCCGCCTTCCGGTCCCAGATCTATTATATTATCAGCGGATTTAATAACATCAAGGTTGTGTTCTATGACAAGAACGGTATTGCCAGTCGATACAAGAGCATGAAGAACATCAAGCAACTTGTGTATATCAGCGAAGTGGAGCCCGGTTGTTGGCTCGTCAAGAATATACAAAGTCCTGCCCGTTGCGGTCTTGGAAAGTTCCGTCGAGAGTTTTACCCTCTGCGCTTCACCCCCGGACAAGGTAGTTGCCGGCTGCCCCAGTCGGATATACCCAAGGCCCACATCGTTCAGCGTGATCAGCTTATTGCTTATAGAAGGTATGTTCTCGAATACGCTTAGGGCTTCTTCGACGCTCATCTCGAGTATATCGGAAATGGTGTAGCCTTTATATCTGATCTCTAACGTTTGGTCATTAAAGCGTTTGCCGTCACAAACCTGGCATTGCACGTAGACATCTGGCAAAAAATGCATCTCTATCTTTTTGACCCCGTCCCCCTGGCAGGCTTCGCACCTTCCGCCTTTTACATTGAAACTAAATCTGCCCGGTTTATAGCCGCGCATCCTTGATTCAGGTAGCGAGCTGAAAAGCTTGCGTATGGGGTCAAAAGCGCCGGTGTATGTGGCTGGGTTGGACCTGGGGGTCCTTCCGATCGGCGACTGGTCTATAACGATGACCTTGTCGATATTCTGCAGACCATTGATCCTTTTATGCTTCCCGGGCCTCAGCTTACTCCGGTAGAACTTCTTGGCCAGGGCACGGTAGAGTATCTCGTCGACCAAGGTGCTTTTTCCGGAACCTGAAACCCCTGTGACACAGTTGAATACTCCAAGGGGTATCGGCACGTCTATGTTCCGTAGATTATGTTCAGCGGCACCGACGATCTTAAGCCTTCTGTTCTTAGCACTTTTGCGCCGGAACTCCGGCACCTCTATCTTGTAATCTCCCCGCAAATACTTGCCGGTGAGAGATCTTTCGGACTTGAGTATATCCTCCAGTTTTCCCTCCGCGACTATCCTGCCCCCGTGTTCCCCGGCCCCGGGACCAAGATCTATAATGTGGTCAGCTCGCCTGATCGTGGCCTCATCATGTTCTACCACCACAAGAGTGTTCCCCAGGTCGCGCAGGGCGAAAAGTGTATCTAAAAGTTTCTGATTGTCCCTCTGGTGCAATCCGATGCTGGGTTCATCCAAAACGTACAAAACTCCCACCAGCCCGGCGCCTATCTGCGTCGCCAGACGGATCCGCTGGTCCTCACCCCCCGAAAGGGTATTACTCTTCCTGTCAAGAGTAAGATAATCAAGACCCACATTGACCATGAAATCAAGTCTCGACTGTATTTCTTTGAGTGATTCCTCGGCGATCTTCTTCTTCATGGGTCCCAGTTCAAGCTTTGAAAAATATTTCCTTGCCTGGATTATGGACATACTGCTCACATCGGCTATATTCTTCCCGCCTATGAATACATTCAGCGATTCGGCCCTGAGTCTCTGGCCTTTGCACTGCGGACACGGCTGAACTGACATGAATTTGCTTATCATTTCTTTGATAAAGTCACTTTCTGAATGCTGGAACCTGCGCTCAAGGTTCGGGACGACACCTTCGAAGCCTGTCTCATCATCACCGTACAGGACCAGTTCTTTCTGCTTGGCGGAGAGGTCCTCAAAAGGCTGGTCATAATCAAATCCCCAGTAACGGGCCAGCTTTCTGAGCTGCCTGCGGTAATGAAGCACGATCCCCTTCCCGCCGCGTTTCCACGGAACAACGGCCTTTAACAATGGTTCTGACTTATCCGGGATGAGCAAATCCAGATCTATTTCCATTTTATTGCCCAGACCATTGCACGCCGGACATGCCCCGTAAGGACTGTTGAAAGAAAAATTCCTCGGCGCGAGTTTTTCAAAACTTATCCCGCATTCTACGCACGCGTTCTGCTCGCTGAAAAGGATATCCCGGGGCAGTCCTTTCTGGCCTTTTTCCGCCGGGGCTACAATGATAATGCCCTCGCCCAGTTTAAGAGCTATCTCCACCGAATCTGAAAGCCTTGAGCGTATCCCCTGTTTTACCACCAGACGGTCCACAACGGCTTCGATCGTATGTTTCACCTTTTTGTTCAGACGAGGTATACTATCGCCTATATCCGTGATATTCCCGTCGAGCCTTACTCTTATCAGCCCCTCTTTCCGGGCGTTCTTCATTATCTCTACATGTTCGCCCTTTCTACCCCTTACAAGAGGAGCAAGGATCAAGATCCTGGACCCTTCGGGCAGTGACAGGATGCGGTCCACTATCTGCTGCGAGCTCTGGCTTGTGATCTCCTTGCCGCAATTGGGGCAATGCTGCACGCCTATCCTGGAAAAAAGAACCCTGAGATAATCGTATATCTCGGTTTGCGTCCCCACCGTGGACCTGGGGTTACGCCCCCCCGATCTTTGTTCGATACTTATGGTCGGAGAAAGACCCTCTATGTAATCCATGTGAGGTTTTTGCAGTTGTTCGATGAACTGTCTTGCGTAACTAGACAGGGACTCCACATAACGTCTCTGCCCTTCCGCATATAGGGTGTCAAAGGCAAGGGACGATTTGCCGGAGCCGGAAAGCCCGGTAATAACACACATAACGTCTCTTGGTATCTGAACATTGATGTTCTTGAGATTGTGCTCCCGGGCCCCTTTGATATATATATTTTCTTTTCCCATAGATGTTAATTGTAGCATAAGTAATTATGAAGGACAAGCAGGCCGATTTTTTTAATCATATTAAAAATTTCATTTGATAATAAGCAAAATGTGCTGTATATTATTGGTAATATTGCCGCAACAGCGAAAGGAGATACATATGAAGATCGGAAAAAGCATCCGTCATCTAAGAAAAGAAAAAGGCATGACGCTCGAAGAACTCGCCGAAAAAAGCGGAGTCGCCCTCGCTACCTTAAGCCGCATGGAAAACGATAAGATGACAGGCACGCTCGATTCACATAACAGGATCTGCAAGGCCCTCAACACTTCCCTCGCGGAACTTTACCGGGAAGTCGAGGAAGAATCAAAAACCATCGAAACGGTTCCGAAGAAACGACGTACAGAACACTTCATGCATTCGAAAAAAGCCAGATATGAACTTCTCGTTGAAACCGCGATGGACAAAAAGATCATGCCCCTTATGATCAGAATATCCAGCGGCGGCGAGACTCAGAAAGAAAAGAATAAGCCCGGTGTCGAAAAATTCGTATACATGATCAGCGGAACAATAGAAGCAACCGTAGGCTCCGATTCATATGCTCTAAAGAATGGAGATAGTTTATACTTTGACGCTTCTTTATCACATTCCTTCAAAAATAAGAGTAAAACGGATGCCGAAGCGATATGCATAATTTCGCCACCGGCCCTTTAAACACAAAAACCCGAATTCTTATTCGCTAAGGAGGAACAAATGGACAACCGTAAAAGAATTTTGATATGTGACGATGAAGAAGGCATAAGAGAATCTCTTAAACTGATCCTTGAAGATTCTTTTGAACTGGACTTCGCTTCTTCCGGCAACGAAGCCGTGAGGAAAATACAGGATGGGAAATTCGACGGTATGATACTAGACATCAAAATGCCGGCCAAAGATGGACTGGAAACATTGGAGGAAGTCAGGAAAGTTTCCCCTGACACCAGAGTGATCATCGCTACCGGCTACCAGAGTGTTGAAACAGCCTCTAAGGCAGTAAAATTGGGGGCTATAGACTATATCACCAAACCCTTTGAAAGCGAAGAAGTATTGAAGAAAGCGGAAAAGTTTTAAATTTGAGTAAGACAAAGAATGAGCATATCTCCCTATTCAATCCCAATGTTTGCAACAAGCCTTGCAATAGCAGCATTGGCACTATTTGTTTTTACCCGCAATCGCTTTTCGACAACAAATAAATTATTCTTTTTGCTTTCATCCAGTATTTTTATATGGTTGCTGGGCTTTGGGGTTCTTTTCTCATCCAAAAACATTCAAATGGCAATGTTTTGGGCGCGTTTCACTTATATTGGAATTATTTTTATCCCTAGCACAACATTACATTTTACATTATCCTTAATAGGCATTCATAAGAAGAAATATGTTTTGATTTTGTGCGCTTAT
This sequence comes from Candidatus Omnitrophota bacterium, assembly GCA_014728045.1. NCBI lineage: Bacteria > Pseudomonadati > Candidatus Omnitrophota > Candidatus Omnitrophota bacterium. Next base: position 732 of record WJMH01000025.1, on the reverse strand, counting down.
TCTTTTAGCTTTTTATTTTTGATATTAAGTCGTACCAATCTCTTCATCAAAGGCATAAACACTTTCTTTTGGGGATATTATCCAGCAATATCTTACGCTTACTATCCCTTCCTGTTCCTTTTCTTTGCTTTTTATGTGATTTCACTCTATTACCTCAATAAATATATTTGGGGGTCACAGAAAGATTCAATCCCACTGTTCAAGCATATTCAATTGAAATATTGTTTTTGGGCTTTTGTAATAGCTTTGTTTGCATCAGTTGACTTTTTAGCAAAGTTTAATCTTGAAATCTATCCATCAGGTTATTTATTTATGCTATGTTTTGTTTCAATATTAGCATATGCCATCATCAAGCACCGCTTACTAGAAATAGATATTGTAATTAAAAAGACCTTGCTGTATTCAATACTGATCTCCGTAATTACTATTTTATATTTTATCGGGGTATATATATTAGAAAAGTTATTTAAAAGATTCGTTGGTTATCATTCAACAATAAAAGCAATTTCAATAATCACATTTTTCTCAATAATTTTTATTCCTCTCAAAAATTATATCCAGCGTGTTCTTGATAAATATTTTTTTCATGGGTCAATTGATCAAATAAATGAAGAGAATATCAAGCTACGTGAAGAGCTTCAAAAAAGCGAGAAATTAAAAGCCGTGTCAACTTTAGCCGCAGGCATGGCGCATGAGATTAAGAATCCACTCACTTCAATCAAGACTTTTGCA
>WJMH01000024.1 GCA_014728045.1 Candidatus Omnitrophota bacterium | reverse complement strand
CGTCATTGATGCGATCCTCGGCGTCTCCCTGCTCGTAGGCGTGCCGTTGCTTTTATATCATGCGCTCCGTCTGGGCGCGGCCGTCATGATCACAATGAGACCCCGTCATCGCGTGATCGCAGAGCTGGCCCTGGGCGGGGTCTTGATAGGCACGGGTCTGGACCTGGGGTTCGGCTCGGTTCTACCGAGCGCGGCGGCGTATTTTGCTTCTCCTCTTCTTTGCAGCGTGGGCGCGTGTTTTGCGGCCTTCGCTGTTCATGAGATGGTTAAAAGCGCCTTCTCCGAAAAAGATGACAGGAGGGAGGAAGATACCCCCAACCTCGGATCGGCCAATTCATACGACCTGGCGTCCCACGAACTATTGAGGGAACACCTTAAAGACGCCCGGCAGTACCAGGTATGGGGTGAGTCCGTTCGGGGAGCCGTATATTCGGACTATTATCACACAAGGCTCCTGGACAGCGGCATAAGGCTTCCTGAAGACTGTAATCTCATCCTGATAAAACACGATCATGGCGTTACAGGTTCCATCCAGCAGAGGTTCCTCTATCTTGACAGGTTTGCTGACAAATGGATCTTTTCACACGCGGGCACCAGAGGCGGCAAGGGCAAGTTCGTTTACCTGACCGAAGAGGCTTTTCATCTGCTGACGCACAATGTCAACATGTATCCAAAGCGCCGCGCCTTCCTGGAAAGATTGCTTGAGCAAGAATACTCGCACGCCAGCGCCAAACTGGAGGGCCGGTGGAAGAGCGATCCCCACAGATACACTGACCCCACGCTCAGCCGGTATGTAATCGACAAGTTCATGTTAAATCAGATGCGTCTGGCCGAACCGGCTGCACGGAGCATATCGGAGACGTGGCATATCACCTCTTCCATCATAGAATATTTCATAGACTCCAGTTTAAGAGGGCTCGCCTCCGCGCGGACCGAAGCGAAACTGAGAAAGGAAGCGCAGGAGGCGCGGGATCTTGCCAGGATATGCCGGGTCATTCTTGAAAGACCGGCGGGTTCTTTCGGGGGACAGGAGACAGTGCTCCGTGAGATAAAAACCCTTGTGAGGTTCAATATCGCCCAGACGCGCTCAAAAATTAATTTTATGGAGCAGCTTAAAGAAGAGTTGCCGGAGGATGTTGTCCGGTCAGATGAGTTCGAGGACCTTTTGGGTTTTATGAGGAAGAACCTTGACCAGGCGCGAAGGTTCCTTGGCGTGATTGATGATGAAAGAGGGCTTTACGAGAACGTGGACCTGGAGAGCCTCGCCGGGGAAGCGATGAGCATGCTCAAGTCGATGAAAGCGTTCGAGAACACAGAGATCGTCTTCAACTCCGGGGGCGCCGAAGAGAGGGTAATAGCCGATGGGTATCGTCTCAGGTGGGAATTTCTGGCAGCGGTATTGGAGCAGTTCGATACTCTCCCCTCCGGTAAAGGGAGAATAGAAGTAAGCTGCCTGCCGGACCCCTCAAAAGACGGGGTTAGCTTTACCGCGGACAATCCGCTCCGAAGAGCGGAATGGGCCGAGGGCATAAAGAGGAAATGCACGGAACTCAACGGGGCTTTTTACCACCATATCCGTAAAGAGTACAGAAGGGATCTCGGCTCCTGTTTTGCCGGCTGTTATGTTCTTTCACGGGTCCTTGCCGAAGAGACCGGACTTCCCCTGGGCGGGGATTCGCCTGACAGGATCGAGATAGAAGTGGGAGAGGGGCCTCAGCTTGACCTTCTTAAAGGGATAGCCGCGGAGGTGCCTTCCACGCACGCGTGGATAGCTCTCTGGCGCAAGGGGAAAAGAGCTCTGCTGATAGATCCGGCCAGGGGCCAGTATGATGCGATCCATTCCGGAAATATATTCGTGGGGGATTACGCCGATTCTCTGGAGAAGATGCGTCTTAAACCCCCGGATGAGATCCAGGATAAGGGAGCTTACAGGAGCATAGAAGATATCCTTACCGGTTCGGCGGAAAAGGAAAAACTGCGGGAGATGGCCGGACACGTTCTTGAGGATGCCGCGCTTATACGGAAGATAGAAAGCAGGCTGGATATCCGGGGGAACCAGACCGATTTCGGCATCAGCGGATGGGAACTTCTGGTGAGCCGGCGTAACCTCAGGCGGATTATCGAAAAGACTGCTTTTTCCGTTGGCGAGATCAAGAGAGAAGCCGAAAGAGGCTACCGCAAGGAAGTGTACGCCGAGTGCGAGGACGAAGCCAGCGGACAGGCTTTTTCTTTTGTCCTGGATATATATTATGTAGCCGGCCAGATCGAACTTATTGTGAAGATACCGGTTAGGGACCTTGCCAGGGTCTATTGCTTTAAGAAGCCCGAGGGAGAGGATATGCTGTTCTTATGCAAGACGAAGGTCTCCCTGAAAGAGGAAAGATCCGGAGAAAGCACCGGAGGCGGCAAACACGGAGAAATATCCGAACGCGGCGGACCCGTCCTGAGCGATCCTGATCTGGCCGATGAGGCTGTATCCGCGACTTTAAGGGCGCTTGATGTCCAGCCGAAAGCATCCGACTGGCGCACGGAAGACGGGGTCAGTATCTATACCCTGCCCGCGCATGAACTTGCTGAAAGGGAAGCAAGGGTGGTCTATGATCTTTCAGGCGAGGAGGAGTTCCGCGGCCGGGTTTCGCTTGTGAGGTATAAAGGCATTTATGCCGGTCTGGTGTGGACGGATCAGCAAGGGCGGTCAAAGATTTTGGACCTTGCGGCATACCGGGAAGACCTTTCCGGGGAAACCCACGGCCAGATCGATCATCTCCTGAGAGAGAAATTCCCCGGTTCTGAAAAGATGCGGAAATGCACTTATTCATACGCGGTTTTCAACAACTGGGGCGGGCTTATCGAGATCTGCCCGGTCATACCTTCATCGGACAAATACCTGGTGCCTGTCAGGATAGAACGCATCGCATTGCTGCCCGGCGTTTATAACGGCGTTCACCCCTCCAGCGAAATAAGCGCAAGAGCTACCGGGAATTTCGCGGAAAAAGGAAAGAAGGTTCTTGTGGTCGGATGCGGTAAAGGCCTTGAAGCGCGCATAGCCGCTTCTAAAGGGGCCCGGGTGGACGCGGTGGATATGCTTGAACTTGCGGTTGAAGATACGAAATTAACCTGCCGCAACGCGGGTTACCAGCAGGTACACGCGTTCAAAAACCATCTTTTGACGGGGCTGGGCGAGTATGACCTTATCATATTCAACATGCCCCATGTTTCCGGTCCCCTATGGGACAAGAGCCCATCCCCTTACGAGCACAGTAATGTAACTGATTTCGGCGGGGCTCTGTTGAAGGAGATAATTAACACCCTTCCCGGGCACCTTGCTCCGAAAGGGAAAGCCGTGCTGGTCAACAGCGAGTTCTCCCGCGTGGAGGATCTTGTTGCCCAGAGAGAGGATCTGTCGGTGACCTCGGACTTCTTTGGAGTACCCGGTTCTTCCAAAGCGTTCATAATTACCCGCGAGCCGAAAGGACAAGGCGCTATCGGCATGCTGAGATTTCCCGCTCCTTACGGGCACGTTCAGGGAATAGAGGAGAAGTTGAGCAGGCTCATCGACAAGTTTTGCCGGGCGCACGAAGATGATGCCTCGACGGTCATACCAGAGAAAGAGATCAACTGGCCCGCGGTGAACGCCTACCTCAGGCAGAGAGAGCTTCCGGTATGCGCAAGAGAGGACAGGCCCCTCGTGCATGTTCTGGATGTCGCCTCCGCTGAGGGCAGAGGACTTTTCGGGTTCCCCCTGGAGCCGGGCTGTGAACAGTTCGCCGAACTTCTGCCGGTTGTCTCCTATATCGCTGAAAAGGACGGGAAACTGCATATTTTCATGACCAGCGCCTTTTACGAGGATTATCTGGAACTAGCCCATGTGAGAGAGACCCAGAGCAAAAGGGCCCTGAGGGTCATAAGGCTGGCGGAGATACTAGATCACGAAATATACGAGAATTCGGCGGAGGTCCTTGCCTATCCCGAACAGAAGCGCCACCATTTGGCGGCTTTACATGCACGCCACTTTATTCCCCGGGGACAGAAGTTAAGCGCTTACCATAAATGGGCACTGGACAACCTGGCCCTTACCGAGAACGGGCGAGAGCATATCATGCTCATGCTGGACGAGGAAAGGCCCGAGCCGGCGCAGGAGCGCCAGAAACAGTACGAAAAGGATTTTTACCAGTACGCCAAAAGCGTTCTTCCCCGCGAGAAATACCCGGATGACGTGCAGCGCCTCGCGCATCACCTTTTACGGGTCTACCGGCACGGGGATGTTGACGCTTTCCGCCAGCTTTGCGACAACGCAGGGGTAGATCACGAGCGCCTGAACAAGAGGATTGAAGAGGAAGAGAAAAAACACGTAATGAACGCGGTGGAAGGCTTTTCCGCCGATACGGTCATAACCGAGACCAGTGAGACGGATGTCGAGATCGACAGATCCAAATATATCGTTCGCAAGTTGCTTAAGAACAAATACGCCGAATTCATCTGGGATGTCTTCATGAAGACGGAACACGGCCCCGCGTGCATGGACCTTTTTATAACTCTTTACACAGAACACGGGGAAGATATCCTCTATGATGAGAAGTTAACGCCGGCGATAGAATTCGCCTACAGGGCGATGTTATCGTACGAAGGTATCGAGGTGGACAGGTCAAGGCCCGAGACGGATGTAGTCGCCGGGATGGTGTTGGATTATGTTGAACAGCTGGGCCTTCTGGGCAGTTACCTTACCGCGCAGGAGCGCCTGGGAGGGCTTATTGCTGATTTTACTATAATAGACGGACGCATATACCAGGAGAGGGTCACGCCCCTTACGGTGTACCTTCAGCATCTAATCGGGGGAACGGGCGAGTTCGAGGACCTCAGGGACAAGTCCTTCGCCAACAAGGTGAAGATCGGCTGGGACGTTCTGGAAAAATACATTTGCTGTATGCGCGAGGTGGCGAAGCGCGGGGCGATAATCACCAATGTCAAGCTCACCAATTTCGGTATTCGCGATAACGGCGAGGTCGTGCTTTTCGATCTGGGAAGGTCGTCCTTGGAATGGTACGACAGGAATTACATGGGGCTGGATTTCGCCAGGAGCCTGCTGAACACGAAGATAGCCATGGACGCCAGGCGGCTTGAGAACCTGAACGCCGAAGGTGTAGTCGAGGAGACAGGCGTGAGGGAGGATTTTACCGACCGGACCGAGGCGGGCGAGATTCAGAAGGAGCTTGCCAGGATATGGGCAGAGCTCATCAGCGCAAGACCTGTCGCGGCGGATGATAGCGAAGCTCTCAAGCGTCTTGACGGGAGGAACTTTACAAGGAGCATCATGTCTCTCTTTCCCACCAAAGATGAGGACGCAAAGCGCGAGCACAGGCGGATCACGTTCATACCCAATGACATAGCCGCAGAAGAGATACTGCAGATAATCATGAAACATATTGTGGAAAACCGCGGAAGGGAGAACGCGAATAGACCTCCGAAGGGGTCCATACGCGGCCTTTTCAGTTATTTATGCGATAAGGGCATTACCGGTCCGGATACCGCTCTGGAAGGGGAAGAGATCGCCGACAGTATGGATCTTAAGTTTTCGACCGTGGAGTATGACCTCAGGGCACTTTATTATCACCTTCGTCTTATCGAGAAAGTCGACGCTAAAAAGACCGGCAGGAAGGCCGCATATTATGTGCCGGAGAGGGTGAGGAATAAACGCGAACTGATCCTGCCCGTACTGGCCGCCTTTACCGGCAGCTGGCTCAGGCCCAGGGCGTCTCTACTGGATGAAGTTCATAACAACAGGATAGAGCCGCTCCTTTCCGGCGAGGACAGGGCAAGGTACTCCCCCCGCAGCAGGGACGGCAGACCCCCGGTGATCCTTCTTTTGGGTCGCGCTGGTTCCGGAAAGACCACGCTGGGCAGGTCCCTGGCGAAAGAGCTGAGAGTGCCCCATGTTTCCCTCGGGAGCCTGATAAACCGCCAGAGGTCGCTTGGGCACAGGCTTGGCCGCGAAAAGCTTTCAGATAACGGTTATGTTTACGGCAAGCTTCTCGCCGAGGAGCTTAAAATGCATTATGTTGACGGGGGGCTTGTGATAGACGATTCCCCCAGAACGGCGGATTCTGTGGATGCTTTAAAAAAGGTGCTCGCGGAAGCGGGCCTGGGGCTTGAGGCGATAATAGAGCTTTCGGTGAGCGCTAAAACCGCCGATAGCAGGGTATTGCATAGGTCCGACAAAGAGGCAAGGCCCTGGGATAAAAAGAAATACGTGCGGGCAGGAAGGCTCCGGATGCACCGGGAGTTCGCGCTGCCGCAGATCGCCAGATGGCGCGAAAAAGGGCAGGTTCTTACTCTTGACGCCGAGGCCGAGCCATGGTTGCTCGAAGCCAGGGCGCTGGGCAAACTGAAGGAAAAAGGTGTTGTCGCGATCTCTGAGCGGACTCTTCCGGCGAGAAGTCAGCGGAGACTTATCGGTCAGGTGAGAGTAGCCGGAGAGAAGATAATGATACAGTCCACCATGATAGGGGACGATTACAGCTCCATTGAACTTACCAATGACCGGGGAGAACGAATAGGTTTCTTTTATGTTATGACCGGCCGTGAGGACGATACCCTTTTTGGTTCTTCCCGCGGCATACGGGGCATATACGTGAAACCCGAATACAGGGGCATGGGCCTGGCAAAGAAAATGATAGAATCCTATTTCGGGGTGTTCGGGGCGGTGGACCTTCTTCTTGACGAGGTCATGAACCCGGTGCTGATCCATCTTGCCAAGAATTATCTCGGTTTTGTAGCGGTGGATCCGTTACCGGAAAACAGGGTATATCTTGATCTTGCGCATGGGGAAGGCGAAAAACCCAGGATATGGATACCCGATGCTTACCTGAGGCTTTGCTATGATACCGGTCCGGCGGAAACAATGCGCGGACAGTTCAAATCCCTGCGGGAGGAGCCGGATGACCTTGACCGTTTCGAACAGGTCTATTTCAATACATTTTATAAGCGCGCGAGTGCCGTGAGCGAAAGTGATAAAGCGCGGCTTGACTGGGTCGAGAACACGCCGGGGATCTCTCCCGCATCATTACAGGGAGTGGACGCGGTAATAACGGATTTTGACGGTGTCGACAGGGACCACTCCCGGGAAGTGGTGACCGATGATGTGATCGAAGCCAAAAGGGAGATGTCAAAAAGGGGCGTGCGCAGTATTACCATAACCGGTCTTGACAGGAAAAGGCTGTTTGAGCGAATCGGAGGGTCCGGAAGGGCCGGGAGGATGAGCGAAGCCTCCGAATATATCGTGCTTAACTGCTCGGGTGCCACCGGCCATCTCGTGTCGAAGGACGGTCGGATAAGGCCCCTGGAAGGATTCAGCAAAGCTCGCCTGGGCGATGATGCGACCGCGGGAGAACTTGAGCGTATCGCGGCAGAAGCACTTCTTTCTGCCTGCCTGGAGGAAGGGCTCGCAAGAGAAGCGGCAGACGATATCGAGATATGGACGCGTCCCGAACAAGTCACCATCTCAACGAGGAAAGATGCCCGGGTCAACGCTCTTCGCAACAGGATAGCGGGCCTTATTCGGAAACGTCTTCTCCACGAGGGTTTTCCGACGGCCATAGAGGTTTCCGTGTCGGCCGGTGCGGTAGATATAACAGCCACGTCAAAAGGGCTAAGCGCGATACAGATGATAAAGCTTCTCAGGCTCGAGAAAGTCGTGATAGTGGGGGATTCGGTGGGGACCTCCGCTGAGCCGGGCAACGACAGGAGCCTCCTGACCTTGACGAAGAGGGATCTTAAGGAGGCCGGGGTCGACTGGCCAGTAGAGATCATACCGGTATATGTCGGTTCCGAGGAAAACTGCAGCCTGCCCGACAATGTCCTGTGCGCGCCGTCGGGCGGGAAGGAATATCACGCCGCTTTAGGATTGTATAGGGCCATCTCCAGGGCTCAGGATGAGCTTGTGCGCGATGAGATCGCCAGGGAAAGGTCCATGAGGATATGGGGCCCCATTGACAGGAGGAAACTCACCCGGTGGCTTGAGATATGGAAAAGGGTCCAAGGCGTGCCAGATGAAGTGGGGCTAAGACGCCTTTCGAGAACGTCAGCCGACCGGACGCTCTCTTTCAGTATCGGGAAAGACAGCGGCGTTATCACTTTTGACGTTGTCAAGGACCTTGAGAGCGGCAGAAAGAGGCTCCTGGTGATCGGCGAACAGCTTGACGAGGGGCTAAGGCGGGGGAGGCTCATGTCGCTCATGCACCTTTACCTTGTTCAGCTTTACGATGTGGACGAGGTGTATCACGAGAGGATGAACCCGGAATACGGCGAGAAATTCTTCAGGGGTCTTGAAAACTCGGGCATATACAGCCGTATAAATTTTGAGGGGGAAGGAGATGGCGTGAAATACCGTTCCGGAACGGGTGAGGTTAACAGGTTCCTTGTCCGTCATCTTGTCGAAGATGAGCGGGCTCTTGAAAAGTTCCTTGCAAAAGAAGACCCCGGCCGCGGATGGGAAGGTCTGCCGAATGAGATCTATACGCCCGAGATAAAAGAGGCTTTCCGAACTGGAAGGTTTTTCGCGGTGCGTTATCGAGAAGGCAGGTTCGAGTTTGCTGAGACTGCCCTTAAGGGGGGAATTTCCCAAATGCCCGAGGCCAGTGGCGAAGAGCTGGCGATACTCGACCAGCTATATCCCCGGTTGATCAAACCGCACCAGGAACTATTAAAACATCTGGATATAGTTTTCTTTGAAGGAGAGAGAGTGGGCCACTATTCGCTCTCGCGCGAGCAGATATACATAAATGCCCGGTTACTTAAAAAGCCCAGGCCGCTCAAACGGGTAATATGCCATGAGATCGATGAAAGGGCTTATGTTATTAAAGGTATGGACAAGTTCGATCCCGACTGGAGAGAAAAGCGCGGCCGGGAACGCATTGAAGAAAGGATAAACGAACTTGCCCGGGAGAAGCACAGAAAGCTCAAGTCATCCGAGGGAGGATACCTGTTAAGAGCAGCGGAAGAGTTTCTGGACGAAAAGAAGCATCCTGTTATACGGGTCTCTTCTTTCAGGGAGCTCCTCAAGAGGGTCATGGGCAACAGGGAAAAGATAGACGGCATAGATTTCGGAGCCGGCTCCGGCGATAAGACACGGGATGTAATGCAGCTTCTGGAAAGCCTATACCCAAAGGTGAGTTTCACGGGAGTGGACAGTTCCGATATCCGCGCCAAGGTCGCCATCTCCCGGGGGATACCAGTGGTGCCTCTCAGCGTCGAGGAATATATGCGGTCGGGGCTGTTTAAAAGCGGCAAGGATATAGTAACGATGTTCAGCGTGTATCCCCCTGTTTTGGCTGAATTCATCGATGCGGCTAAATGGGCCATTTCCAAGGATGGTATCATCATAATCGCCCTGGGCGAACAGGACATGATGGACCTGATCAAGGGGGACAAGGTATACGGTGCGGTAGATGCCGACCAGGTCTGGTCGATTCTTTCGGATTTTGAACTGGTAAGGTTCTCCGACACCCTGGACTGGCCGCAAGGTGACAGCTCCATGGCGTTGAACCCCTACGCGTTCGTGTATATGCCCGGCAGAAAGATCTCCTCGGTAATGGGAATTGACCGGGTGAAGATCTCGCCGCCTCCGGAATACTCGAACCTCGCCGAATACGGCGAGTGGCTTGAAGAAGAGGTTCTTGGTGAGGAGCCGGCCGGGAATATCCGCCCGGCGAGTGATGCCGACCGTGAAGCGGTAAAAGACCTTTCAAGGCGCATCAACCCGCCCGGTTATTCCGATGGAGCCGCTTCGTGCATTTCCGGTAAAGGACCTTGCCTGGTCAAAGTATACGAAGAGGACGGTAAAGTTCTCGGATATATCTGGTTCAGCCATTCCGATGATAAGCAAAAGATGCAGATAGAGGAGATAGCCGTCAGCCAGGCGGCCGAAGGAAGGGGAATAGCTTCTCATTTACTGGCCGATGTCATAAGCCAGGGGCTTCGTTCGGGGATACGCACATATCTTACGCAGATAAAAATAACTGGAGATAGGTCTTTTTCTCTTTTCAAGAAGTTCGGGTTCAGGTGGGCCGGCGGCCGCCAGTCCAGGTCCAATGCCATAGAGTACAGGCTGGAACTTGCCGCCGAAGAACTTCTCTGGAAAACCGAGATCGCCGATCCCCGGCTGGAGAAAGAGGTCTATGCCGCGGGTCTGGACCTCAGCCGCGTAATGGCCCGGATGAAAAAGGCCTTCGGCGGCAGGGCCAAGAGTATCGAGGACGTCCTTAACGAGATATTGCTCAACATGACCGAATACACGCGCGGAGGCTATATAAAGCTGTATGCTGAGCGGGATGATAAGGATGATATCAAAAGCGTCAAGATCTTATCAAAAGACAGGGGCGAGGGTCTTCCGGATAAACCGGATGATCTTTTGGAAAAAAGCCTCCTCAGGCGCGAGAGTGCCGGCAGGGGCATGGGCTTTCCCAAAATAGCGCTGGAGCCCGACGAAGCAGTGATAGAATGCAGCAACACCAGATGGGTGAGGCGTGCCGAACCGGGCGGATCAGGCCGCTGGTTCATGGATGAGGGAAGAAGCGATGTCAGATACGGTACAAGGTACACTCTTGTGTATGACCTGGCCAGGGAGCAGGAATACAGGACCATAGGGAAAAAGAAGATAGAATCCGGGGACGTCATCGTTCCCGATGAGTTCAACGAAGTTTCCGTGAATATGCGCGGTAAAATACCGGCAGCTTCTTACTGGCCGGTCAAGCACATCCAACGGGCCTGCAAGGGGATTCTCAGGTCACTCCCGGAAGCGGAGATGGTGATCATTGGAGAGGGCGGCGACAGAACCGTCAATACCCATGTTACATCCATAGAGATGCTCGACATCCTCCAGTCTCACACCTCCTCTGACGGGACCTGTTCGGTGGATGTGCTGGTAAGAGGCCCTTATCCGGCATCGGCGCTTCTGCGGGCTGAACGTGAACTTGAAAAGGCCGCGGACAAGGCTTTTCCCGAACAGAGGCGCACTGGCTCCGAATGGACTTCTCCGGCCGGGGAATTCACCGAACAGATCATCGCCAAAGCCTTTGAAGCTTCCCGGCGGGGGCAAAAGATCATTATAGGTATCGACACCAGCTGGATACCGCTCGAGCAGGGAATCCAGCCCCTTGTTAGCGAAGTGTGCAGGTTATCGCGCAGGGAGGGCCTTGAGAACATAATATTCGTAAGGGAGAGGTCCAGTGAACTGGCCGGACGTGTGGTCCTGGAAGCCGAGAAGAGTTCCACATCCCTGTCAAACGTGATAATACTGGCTCCCGAACAGGCCATACGCTCGGAAGAGTTCGATCCATTGAGGAGCACCTCTTCCAGCAAAAAGGCGTTCCTGGCGGGTGTGGACGCCCGGGAACTTACAGGATCGAGCTATGTGGCTCTTCTGGAAATGCTCACGCTGGCCGTAAAGCTGGCTTTCGGGGAGACGGTCTCATCCGACCGGTCGGTGATGGGAGCCGAGCGCATAGGTCCCAGGACGTGGATCTTCATACCCAAGGCAAAGCCCATGGACTTTGAAATGCAAAAAGCCGTTTACCACGCCCAGTTACAGGCGCTTATCGCGGCCTAATCATGAAAAGGCCCGGCTTACTGAAAGCCGGGCCTTTGGGTTATATTTGGTTGCGGGGGACGGAATCGAACCGCCGACCTTGAGGTTATGAGCCTCACGAGCTACCCCTGCTCCACCCCGCGTCGTTAATTCAATAGAGTGAGTGATTATAACAGATAAACCCTTGGCAGGCAAGATTTTTTTACTGATAGTACCGGACCCGTCAGCTTACAGGGCGCTATTTCCGCATATGGTATAACAATTGACAGGGGGTATTATATATGCTATAAAAAATATCTCTGGATTCAGCCCTTTATCATTTTCACATAAAAGCAGGAGAAGAACATGATAGAAAGATATTCGCGTCCGGAAATGTCCAGGATATGGACCGACGAGAACAAATTCCGCAAGATGCTGGAAGTCGAGATACTCGCCTGCGAAGCGTTCGCGAAACTCGGCGAGATACCCAGGGACGCGGTCAAGGTCATAAGGGAGAAGGCCGATATAGACCCCAAGCGCATCAAGGAGATAGAAGAGGTGACCAACCATGACGTGGTCGCCTTTATTAAGAACGTTTCCGAGAACGTCGGGGAAGAAGCGAAGTATTTCCACTACGGCCTTACTTCCAGCGACGTGCTTGACACGTCTCTTTCGGTGATGATGGTCGAAGCGATCGATATCATCGAAAAGAACCTGGGAACGTTCATTGACGTTCTCAGGGAAAAAGCTTTGGAGCACAAGATGACGCCCATGATGGGCAGGTCACACGGGGTCCATGCCGAGCCCATTTCCTTCGGGCTGAAACTCGCCGTGTACTACAAGGAAATGCAGCGTAATCTCCAGAGGGTGCGCAGTGCAAGGGAGACCATAGCCGTAGGACAGATGTCCGGAGCGGTGGGCACTTTCGCGAACGTCGACCCCTACGTCGAGGAATACGTCTGCAAGAAACTCGGCCTGAAACCGGCCGGTGTATCCAGCCAGGTCATACAGCGCGACAGGCACGCATACTACCTGAACGTTCTGGCGATAACAGGCGCGACCCTGGAGAAGATAGCCCTCGAGATCAGAGGCCTGCAGAAGACCGAGATAGGCGAGGTCCAGGAATATTTCGCGAAGGGCCAGACCGGTTCTTCCAGCATGCCACACAAGAAGAACCCCATAATATGCGAACGGATAGTTGGGATGGCAAGGCTCCTCAGGGGCAACGCCATGGCAGCGCTTGAGAACGTTGCGCTGTGGCACGAGAGGGATATATCACATTCCTCGGTGGAAAGGGTGATAATACCCGATTCGACGATACTTCTCGATTACATGCTTTCCAAGGCCATCCCCCTTATCGAGAAACTGGTGGTCAACGAAGAAAAAATGATGGAGAATATCGGCCATACCCAGGGTCTCATACATTCACAGCACATCATGCTCGAGCTCATCAGGCACGGCGCCACGCGCATGGAAGCCTACGAGATCGTCCAGAAGTGCGCGCTGGAAGCCCACAATACCGGCAGGGATTTCAAGCAGCTTATACTTGATGACGGGAAGATGAACGAGTACATGTCGCCGGAAGAGATAGAGGGCTGTTTCAGTCTGGAATATCATCTCGACCAGATCGACAAGATCTTCAAGAACATAGGTCTGTAAATATATGCCAGCAAAACGCAAGCTCACGTATAAACGATCCGGTGTCGATATCGACAGGGCAAACCGCCTTGTCGGTACGATAGGGAAAATGGTCAATTCGACCCAGGTTCCCGGATGCATGGGAAGTGTCGGGGGTTTCGCGGGTCTGTTCGATCCCAAAAAGACCGGGATAAAGAATCCGGTCCTCGTCTCCTCCACCGACGGGGTGGGCACCAAGCTCAAGGTGGCGCAGCTTGCCGGGGTGCATTCGACCATCGGGATCGATCTTGTCGCCATGTGCGTTAACGATGTAATCTGCATGGGGGCCAGACCTCTTTTTTTTCTGGACTATTTCTCAACGGGCAAACTCCAGGACAGGCAGCTTGCGGACATCATCCGGGGTGTGGTAAAAGGCTGCCGCGAGGCCGGGTGCGCCCTCCTCGGGGGAGAGACCGCCGAGATGCCCGGGGTCTATCCCAAAGGTGAATATGACCTGGCCGGCTTCTGTGTGGGCGCGGTCGACAGGAAAAAGATCATTGACGGAAAGAGGATAAAACCCGGCAATGTGGTTTTGGGCATAGCATCCAGCGGTTTTCATTCCAACGGTTATTCCCTCGTAAGGAAAGCGTTTAACAAGGCGCAGCTGCGCAAGCACGCCAGAATGCTTCTTAAGCCCACTACCATTTACGTTAAGCCGGTCCTGGAGCTGGTGCGGCGCTCTTCGGTGAACGGCATAGTCCATATAACAGGAGGGGGCTTCTATGACAATATACCCCGGGTGCTTCCCGAAGGCGCCAAGGCGGTTATTGACAGAGGAAGCTGGAAAGCTCCCCGGGTGTATGATCTATTGCGTGATAACGCGGACATCCCGGAGAAGGAGCTTTACCGCACTTTCAACATGGGTATAGGAATGACGCTCATACTTTCGCAAAAGGAAGTGGCAAAGGCTCAGAGGCTTATCAAGAAGCATGGTCTGAAGAGCTGGATCATAGGCGATATCGTAAAAGGCGACCGCGAAGTAGAGATACATTAGTCCTACAGGAGGAAAGATAAATGAACATACTGGTAATAGGTTCGGGTGGAAGGGAACACGCTTTATGCTGGAAACTCAGGCAGAGCCCTCTGGTCAAAGAGATTTACGCCTCACCGGGGAACGGGGGTACCGCCCTGGAAGGTGTCAACGTGGACATCAACCTCACCGAACACCAGAAAGTGGCGGATTTCTGTAAAGAAAAGAATATAGACCTCGTGGTCGTGGGGCCCGAAGCGCCTCTTGCGGTCGGGATAGTGGATAATCTCGAGAAGGAGGACATCAGTGTTTTCGGACCCTCCTACGCCGCGGCAAGGCTCGAATCCAGCAAGATCTTCGCCAAGGAACTGATGGGCAGATATAATATACCTACCGCTTCTTTCCGTATATTCGATGATTTCGAGAAGGCCGAGGAACACATCCGTTCTGTGGGAGCGCCCATAGTGGTCAAGGCCTACGGGCTTGCCGCCGGCAAAGGCGTGATCGTCGCCGAAGACGTTAACACGGCGGTAAATGCCGCGCGTGAGATGCTTGTGGAGAAAAAGTTCGATTCCGCCGGGAGCAGGATCATAGTCGAAGAGTGCCTGCGCGGGGAGGAGGCGTCCATACTGGTGCTCACCGACGGGGAGAACATAGTGCCTCTTGCCACAAGCCAGGACCATAAACGGGCGAATGACGGGGATACTGGACCCAATACGGGCGGGATGGGGGCGTATTCACCGGCACCGGTGATAGACGATGCGCTTTTCGAAAAGGTGATGGAGATCATCATACTTCCTACGATCGAAGCCCTGAAAAAAGAAGGCATCGTTTACAAGGGCGTGCTATACGCGGGGCTTATGATAACAGAAGACGGCCCGAAGGTCCTGGAGTATAACGTGCGTTTCGGGGACCCGGAGACACAGGCCATCCTGCCCAGGATGAAGTCGGATCTCGCTGAGCTTCTGGCTTCTTCCGCGATGGGCGAGCTTGCGGATAAGAGCGTCGAGTGGGAAGATGATGACTGCGTTTGCGTCGTACTGGCCTCGGGGGGATATCCGGGAGAGTACCAGAAAGGCAAGAAAATAACGGGGCTGGATGAAGCTCGCGGTGAAGGAGCGGTCATTTTCCACGCGGGTACCCGCAGGGAGGGAGAGGATCTTGTAACCTCCGGGGGAAGGGTGCTTGGGGTGGCAGGAAAGGGTTCGGGTATAAAGCAGGCGGTGGCCAATACCTACAGGGCCGTTGAGAGGATCCATTTTGACAGGATGCATTACCGCGGGGATATAGGCCACAGGGCGATTTCGCGGGTCAATGCCTGAAGACGAACAGAAAGGAAACCATATGAAAAAGAAACCACTGGTAAGTATAATCATGGGGAGTGATTCTGACCTCCCGGTCATGAGCGAGGCTTCCGGTGTTCTGGAGAAATTCGCCATCGGCCATGAAGTGAAGATACTCTCGGCGCATCGTTCGCCGGACAAGACGGCCTCTTTCGCGAAGTCCGCCAAGAAAAACGGCATCAAGGTTATCATAGCCGGCGCCGGAGGCGCGGCGCATCTGGCGGGAGTGGTCGCCGCTCACACGACATTGCCAGTAATAGGCGTTCCAATGGAAAGCAAGCTCGACGGTCTGGACTCGCTGCTTTCGACGGTACAGATGCCTTCGGGGGTTCCGGTGGCGACCGTTGCCATCGGCAAGGCCGGGGCGATCAACGCGGGGATACTGGCGGCGGAGATAATCGGGTTATCCAATTCCGCCGTAGCAAGGAAGATCCGAGACCACAAGAAACAGCTCGTACGCAAAATAGACGCTAAAAACCGCAAGATCGGCCAGTGATGAAGGATATACGGAAAATACTGTTCGTATGTACCGGGAACAGCTGCCGGAGCATAATGGCCGAAGCCTACATGCGAAAGCGCGTATCTGAAGAAGGCCTTCCCGTGGAAGTAAGGTCAGCCGGCACGATGGGCATCAACGGTATGTCGCCCTCCCCGCAGGCGGTAAAGGTCCTCTCCGACGAAGGGATGGACGCCGAAGACCTCAAATCCACGGGTCTTACCAGGGACTTGATAGAATGGGCCGACCTCATACTGGTCATGGAACCCATGCACAAGGTAAGGATCCTGGAGGAGGTCCCTGAAGCTGAGGGCAGGGTCCAGTACCTGGCAACCTTCGACCCGGATAAGAACGATGTGGTCATTCCTGACCCCATAGGAAGGCCTGTGGCTTTTTACAGGACTTCTTTTTCACTTATAAAAGGGGCAATAGAGGAGCTGATGAAATGGCTAAAAAAATAGCGATAGGAGCCGATCACGGCGGATACGATCTCAAGGAAAAGATCATAAAGCTCCTTAAGAGGTCGGGGCACCGCGTCGAGGACGTGGGCACTTATTCGCCCGAGTCCAGCGATTACCCGGTTTTCGGGTTCGACGCCGCGAAAAAGGTCTCCACCGGCAAGGCGGACAGGGGCATAGTGATATGTAAATCCGGGATAGGCATGTCGATAATAGCCAACAAGCTGCCCGGGGTGAGAGCTGCGCTGTGCCATACTGAGGAGGACGCGGTCTCATCGCGAAAGCACAATGACGCTAATGTTCTGGTCCTGTCCGCGACAAAGACGGGCGCGCGCCGGGCCGAACGCCTTACAAAACTTTGGCTCGGGACCAGGGCGCTCAGCGGCAGGCATGCCAGGCGGGTCGACCAGATAAAGAAGCTCGAGAAGAAAGTGTTCAAGAAGTTATAATTCCAGAGGAAAGGATACGGAAGATGAGGTTCCTTAAAGAAAGTGACCCGGTTATTTTCAAGGCCGTACTGGGGGAGACCAGGAGGCAGAACGACGGCATAGAGCTCATAGCCAGCGAGAATTTCGCCAGCCGCGCGGTAATGGACGCTGTTTCATGCTCGATGACCAATAAATACGCCGAGGGTTATCCCCATGCCAGGTACTACGGAGGATGCGAGTTCGTTGACCAGGCGGAGGATATCGCCATAGAAAGGGCGAAGGAGCTCTTCGGCGCCGAACATGTTAACGTCCAGCCACATTCGGGATCACAGGCCAACATGGCCGTGTATTTCGCGATGGTGGGCATGGGAGAGAAGGTAATGGCCATGGACCTGGCCTGCGGGGGTCATCTCACGCACGGCCACTTCAAGAACTTTTCAGGTAAGTATTATGACATGGTCTTTTACGGCGTTGACAAAAAGACGGAAAAGCTTGATTTCGACGAGATCAGCAGGAAAGCCAGGGAACACAGGCCGAAAATGATAATCGCCGGGGCTTCGGCTTATCCGAGGACGATAGATTTCAACAAGTTCCGTCAGATATGCGACGAGGTGGATGCGATGCTGATGGTTGACATGGCGCACATAGCCGGCCTGGTGGCAGCGGGCATGCATCCCAACCCCGTTCCGGTCTCGGAGTTCGTTACTACCACGACGCACAAGACTCTTAGGGGTCCCCGCTCGGGAATGATAATGTGCAGGAAAGAGTACGCCAAGAAGATCAATTCTGAGGTCTTCCCGGGCATACAGGGCGGGCCTCTGATGCACGTTATAGCCGGTAAAGCGGTGGCATTCAAGGAAGCTCTCCAGCCCGGCTTCAGGAAATATCAGGAACAGGTCGTTAACAACGCCTCGAAGCTTTCAGAAGAGCTTATATCAAGAGGATACCGGGTAGTGTCCGGGGGAACGGACAACCACCTCATGCTGGTGGACCTCTCCAACAAGGCAATTACCGGTAAAGAGGCCGAGGCCTGCCTGGACATGGCGGGGATAACGGTCAACAAGAACCTTATACCGTTCGATGAAAAGAGCCCGTTCGTTACAAGCGGCATAAGGATAGGCACTCCGGCGGTCACGACCAGGGGTATGCAGGAATCTGCCATGATAAGGGTCGCCGAGTTCATAGATTCGGCTATAAGTTCCTGCGGTAACGAAAAAGAGCTATCTTTCATTCGCGGAGAGGTCAAGGAATTCTTGAGGGACTTTCCGCTTTATCAGGGATGGATAGAAGAAATGGAAAGCCTAGAAGGGAAATAACATGGAGCGCGAGAGGGGAAAGAACATCGTAAAAACAAAAAGGCCTTCATGGGACGAGTATTTCATGAGCATCGCTCATCTTGTAGCTACCCGGAGCACCTGCCTGCGCCGCAAGGTGGGCGCGGTTGTGGTCAAGAACAAACAGGTGCTGGCCACCGGATATAACGGGGCCCCCACGGGGATAATCCACTGTGATGAAGTGGGGTGTCTCAGGGAACAGCTCAAAGTGCCTTCCGGGGAAAGGCATGAACTCTGCCGGGCGCTTCACGCCGAGCAGAACGCCTTTCTTCAGGCCGCCAGACACGGCGTGAGCCTCGCGGGCGCTACGCTTTACGTCACCACCCAGCCGTGCAGTATATGCGCGAAAATGATAATAAACGTCGGGATAAGCAAGCTTATAATAGAAGGGGACTATCCGGATGAAGCGGCACTTACGTTCCTGAACGAGGCAGGTATCAAAATGGAGGTAAAGAAAAGATGAGGTGCCCTTACTGCAATAATATCGAGGACAAGGTCATTGATTCCCGCATGAGCGGGGAGGGCCTGAGCATAAGAAGAAGAAGAGAATGCCTTAACTGCGGCAAGAGGTTCACTACCTATGAGTACGTGGAAAGGGCCCAGCTTATGGTCGTTAAACGGGACGGTACGCGCAAGAAGTTCGACAGGGAAAAGATCAAGAGCGGTATAATGAAGGCCTGTGAAAAACGTCCCGTGAGCATGGAAAAGATTGACCAGATAGTCGATTCCATAGAGCGCAACATACAGAAAAAAGCCGATAAGGAGGTTAAGTCCACCGATATCGGCAACAGGGTCATGGAAGCGCTCTATCAGCTTGATGAGGTGGCTTATGTAAGGTTCGCTTCCGTCTACAGGAGGTTCAAGGATATCTCGCATTTCAAGGAGGAGCTGGAAAAATTCCTTGAATGACGGATTCTTTAATGTCCGAAAAAAGAAAAGCCGGGGATCGATCCCCGGCTTTTCTTATCAAGTGGTGGGCGCTCAGAGCTGGTCCAACTGTTCGTAAAGCCTGGTCTTGCGTCGCTCTTTTTTGAACCAGTCGTCCATGGCCTGCATCTGTTTGGTCGTCCGCAGTTCCCGTCTGAGCTGCTTCTTTTCCTTCTCGAAAGTTTTCTCGTCCGCGGGGATGACCTTCTCCACGCGTCCGAGGAAGATGCCTTTTTTGACCGTTACCGGCTGCATCACTTTTCCTTCAGGGGTCTCAAGCGCGATCGCGACTATTTTCTTCGCCGGGCCTATGTTCTCGATGTAATCGTTTATCGCGATATCGCCTGTGGTCCTGACCTCGGTGTTCATGGCCTTGGCTTCTTCGGTCAGGGTCGCTTCTCCCGATGCGAGTTCCAGATAGAGCCTGTCTGCGACGTTTTCCGCCGCCTGTATCTTTTTTTCGTCAACAAGCTGCTGCCGTATTTTCCCGCGGACCTCTTCGAACTTCATCGGCCGGGGCGGGATCTGATCGGTTTTCCGCAGTATGTACCCGGCACCTTTATCCGGCGAGGAGAAAACGGGAGTGCTTATCTCGCCTTCTTTCAGGGAAAAGGCCATTTCGCTGAAACCCGTGAAAAAAACTACCCCCGGAACGACCTCCTCTCTCGAGAAAGGAGGCGTCTTGCCGTATTCAAGGCCGTATTTTCCCGCGACACGGCGAAGGCCCTCCGGGTCCCTTGCAAGTTCCTCATAGACCTTTTCTATCTTGCGCATGGCCGAATCCCTTTCAGAGGTATCCTCGTAAGGGAATTCAATGTATTCGACTACCGTCTTCGCCGGTTCAAGGAAGTTGCCTTTGTTCTCCTGGTAGCTTGAGAGGATCTCTTCTTCTGTGACGGTGACATCTTCCCCGAAAGAATCCTTGTCCAGGAAGATATAGGATAATCTTACCTTGTCGTTACGTTTTTTGTAGACCCGCAGAAGTTCGTCCTCGGAAACCGTGACATCCTGGAGCAGGTCCTGGCGCAAAGCCTGTATCCTGAGGTTCTGGCGGACCAGCTCTTCGAACTGGCGGGGGTCCATCGAAAGGTTGTTCTTCAGCACGTAAGCGTATATGTTCTTGTCAAAGACGCCTTTTCTCTGGAAGAGAGGATGGCGCGTTATGAAGGCAAGGAGCTGGTCATTGGTTATTTTTATGTCTTTCTCGCGCGCCTCATTAAGGAGCATGAGTCTCTCCCAGGCCATGAAGTTCATCAGGGGCCTGTTCTGCAGTATGTTGCCCAGAGCTTCCATGTCCCCGAAATACGAGAAAAGGATCTGCACCTTTATCCCCTGGCGGCTTTTAGCGAATTCCTCGAGGGAGATCTTTCTGCCTTCTATCTTGCCCACGGGCCCCGGTCTTTTGGAGAGGTTGCCCACACCCCAGAGGACGAAGGCCGGGATTATGAGGATGAGCAGCCCGATAAGGACCCTTTTCGCGAATTTTCTGCTTCTGAGTATCTGCATTACCATGGTAAACCGGCTCCTTGTTTTGGTGGTTAACATGTCATGGGAACATATATTATAAGGGAAATCAGGAAATAAAAAAAGTAAATTATAGAAGCGTGTTTTGCGCGTTGACTACCCAGTTGCGCTGTGTTAAACTGGCCTCAGGGTGAGCAATGGACCATACCGAAGACTTGATAAGATACGGCAGGTTATGCCATGAGCACGGCCTTGTAATAGGCGCCGGAGGAAATATCAGCTGTCGTGAAGGTGAACACCTCTTCATCAAGAAAAAAGGCGCCGACATGTCTCGCGCCTCGGGGTCTGATTACGTTAGGGTGCCGTTTACCGAACTGGAGGCATATCTCCGGGAGGGCGGAAAAAACAAAGAAGCTTTTCCCGGGCTCAGTTCGGAAGTGCCGCTTCACGCGGCCTGTTACAGCCAGAGCGGGGATACCGGCGCCGTCGTGCATGTCCACCCTCCCTACACCATAGCGGTGGCGGGTAAAATGAGCTCTTTGCAGGATATCTCCTACGAATTCGAATGTATTCTCGGCGGAGAAGTGCCCGTTATAGGCTACCTTGAGCCCGGTTCGCTTGAACTGGCCAGGGCGGTGGCCGGTGAGCTGGCAAAAGGGGCCGGGGCGGTAATGCTCAGAAAGCACGGAGCCATTGCGGTGGGGGCTTGCCTGGAGGAAGCATTTCTCCGGGTGCTGGCCCTTGAGAGGGCTTCCATAACCTACCTCAACAGTTAGCCATTAGATACCCCGCCAAGGCGATCCGCGGCAGGATACCGAATATATAATTGACACGATATATACCATATATTATAATAACTCGCTACTATATGAAATGTTCCGCTTGCGGCTAAACATATGCGGGGTTTGATCTTGCGTTAAAACAAGCGCTAAGAGGGGGGTATTTTTTTTTAAAGAGCAATTCTTGGAGAGGTAGATAATGGCTGAAAAGAAACTGAAACTCGGTATTCCCAAGGGAAGCCTTCAGGAGACAACGTTGAGGCTTTTCGAAAAAGCGGGATACAAGATAAAGGTCTCCACCAGATCTTATTTCCCCAGTATAGACGACGATGAGATCGAAGTGGTGCTTTTCCGCGCGCAGGAGATGTCGCGTTACGTGGAGGACGGGATAATCGATTGCGGGATAACCGGGAACGACTGGATCGAAGAGAATTCTTCCAGCGTGGAGAGGGTCGCTGAACTCGTTTACGCCAAGGCAAGCATGAGACCTGTCAGATGGGTTCTGGCCGTACCGAACTCTTCCGACATCGCCGGGGTGAAGGACCTGCAAGGCAGGAAAGTGGCAACCGAACTTGTCAGCGTAACCGAGAAATACCTCAATGAGAACGGTGTAAGCGCCGAAGTCGAGTTCAGCTGGGGCGCTACCGAGGTCAAATGCAAGATGGGCATAGATGCCATAGTCGAGGTTACCGAGACCGGTTCAAGCCTGCGCGCGAACGACCTCAAGATAATAGATACTGTCTGCGAATCGACCACCCAGTTCATCGCCAACCGCAAGGCCTGGCAGGATAGCTGGAAAAAAGAGAAAATGGGACGGATCGCCATGCTGCTCGAGGGGGCCATACTCGCCGAAGGCAAGGTAGGTCTCAAGATGAACGCAAAAAAAGAATCAGTGGACAAGATAATCGCCATACTTCCGGCGATAAACACGCCGACGGTCTCCCAGCTTTTTGACAAGGACTGGGTGGACATAGATACGGTGATAGATGAAGAAGAGGTCAAAAGACTTATCCCTGACCTGAGGAATGCGGGAGCTACCGGGATAATCGAATACCCGCTCAACAAGGTGATATACTGAACCATTAGATCATAGATGGAGGTGAAAAGAGAATATGCCCTGCGGCAGAAAAAGAAAGCTTAAAAAAGTAAAGCGGCACAAGAGAAAAAAGAGGATGAGAAGGGACAGGCATAAAAAGAGGAAGGTATGACGTCCATACGGTTGTTCGTCCTTACCCTTATATATATATCTTTTATCGCTATTTCCGTACTTTTGACGGGAGAAGACGCACACGGTGCTGCGGTTGAAGCGCCCGTGGACGAATCCCGTTCCGCCGATCCCGAGATACAGGAACTTTCCGGCGCCCTGGCCCATTATATAATGGGGGCGATATACGACAATTACGGTGATCTGGAGACGGCTGTCGGAGAATACGGCCAGGCGCTCCGGAGCAAGGGTGACGTAAGCGATATTTATCTTAAACTCGGCTCGAACTATCTGCTCCTTGGAAAACTTGAACAGGCTGTCAGTAACCTGGAAAAGGCCATTGAGATGGCCCCGGAAGAGGTCAAGGCGTACATGCTCATGGCGATAATATATACCGCCAGAGGTGAATATGACGCCGCCGAAGAGCAGTACATGCGCGCTCTCAAATACGACCCGGAGAACCTGAAGGTCCTCACCTTTCTTTCGGACCTTTACATAGTTCAGCAGAAGCTCGAGAAAGCTGCCGGGGTCTATGAGAAGATACTCCAGATAAAACAGGATGATGCTTTTATTTATTTCAACCTGGGTATCATCTACAGCAAGCTCAGTCTTCTGGAAAAGGCGGAGGAGAACCTTAAAAAGGCCATAGAGGTCGACCAGAACTATCTTGAGGCTCAGATGGTGCTCGGTTTTGTCTATGAGATCGAGGGGAAGTATTCAGAGGCCATCGAGCAGTACAAGAAGGTAACCAGCATAGATTCGCTGAACAGGGAAGCATACGCCCGCCTCAGCCAGCTTTATTACAGGATGGGCCAGACAGAGAAAGCCGTAGAGCAGAACCGGGTGCTCATGCGAATAGATATCTATTCGCCGGAGCCGTACCTGCGCAATTTCAGTATTTATCTGGCGGAAAAGAAATTCGGCAAAGCCGAGGGGGTCCTGAGGGAGGCTCTGAGGAACGGTATTTCCGATCCGGTGATCTACGCCAGTCTGGGCTATCTTGCCACCGAACAGGGCGAGTACCGCAAGGCGGTGGATTACTACGAGGTGGCGGCGGAGAAGGACCCGGCCAATTACAGTTACAAGTTCTACCTGGCTGTAGCCCTGGACCGTTCGGGCGACACCAAGGAAGCTGAGCGCCTTCTGGAGAGAAGCATAGCCGAAGGGGCGGACCTTCCGGAGATATATAATTACCTCGGGTACATGTACGCCGAGAAGGGAAAGCGGCTTGACCGCGCGATAGCCCTCATTGAAAAGGCTATCAGCAAGGACCCGGAGAACGGCGCTTACCTTGACAGCCTTGGATGGGCCTATTATAAGAAGGACGAGCTGGGCAAGGCCCTCGAGAAGCTGCAGCAGGCCGCGCACTATCTTCCGGAGGACCCGGTCATAAGGAATCATCTCGGTGAAGTGTATTACAGGTTGGGAGAGTGGGAAAAGGCCCTGGTCCAGTGGAAGCTTTCGTACGAACTGTACCCGGCAGACCTCAAGCTTTTGAACAAGATAAGGGCGCTTGAAAGAAAAATAGAAAGAGGCAAGTAAACAGAGAGGAAAAAAAGTAGATGGAAAGGATCGAAGATACCAGAGAGCTCCAGAAAAAGGCCATTGATATCAGGCGCGACGTGCTCATAATGCTCGAGAAAGCCGGAAGCGGACACACGGGGGGGTCATTGTCCATAGTCGAGATACTGGTCTATCTGTATTACTGCAGGATGAACATTGACCCTAAACGACCGAAGAACAGGGACCGGGACAAGTTCGTTCTTTCAAAGGGGCATGGATGCCCGGCCCTTTACGCTGTCCTCGCCGACCGGGGATTTTTCCCGAAGCAGGAACTTGCGACCCTCAGGCAGATAGGTTCCCGGCTTCAGGGCCACCCGCAGTTCGGTCTGCCGGGTCTTGAGATATCGAGCGGCTCTCTGGGGCAGGGGCTTTCAGTGGCCATGGGGATAGCGCTCGGTGACAGGATGGACGGCATAGACGCCAAGGTATACTGCCTCATGGGTGACGGCGAGACCAACGAGGGTCAGGTCTGGGAGGCCGCGATGACGGCGGCGCACTACAAGCTTGATAACCTGTGCGGCATAGTCGATTACAACAAGCTTCAGATCGACGGTCTCTGCTGCGAGGTCAAGGACATGGTCGAGTACAGGAATAAATGGGAGCATTTCGGGTGGTATACCGTGGAGATAGACGGGCATGATTTCGGTCAGCTGCAAAAGGCGTTCGAGGAAGTCTCCCAGGTGAAAGGTAAGCCCCAGCTTGTGATCGCCCACACTGTGAAGGGTAAAGGAGTATCCTTCATAGAGAACAAGGTCGCATGGCACGGTATCGCGCCCAAACCGGAAGAACTGGAAAAAGCACTTGCCGAACTGAACGAAGCGGAAAAAGCACTTTCTTGACAGATCAATACCGGTATTTCGCTTAAGCTTTGAGGGAGGAATATGTTAAACAGAAAACTGATAATGCTGATCAGGCAGCACAAGGTCAAGATAATCCTTGCCGCTGTAGTGATCATTCTTGTAATACTTTCGATAATCGGCCTGATGTCGCTGGAGTCGTTCTACAGGAAGATGACCCTGGCGACCATGCCGGTGCAGTTCATCATGGCCGGCATACACGCGGGTATCTTCGTGTTCATGTATCTCACGTTCATGAGGGGCGGGTTCGCCAAGCTCGACAAGGCTCCGATAAAAGGCCGTGACGTTTCCATCAAGTGGAATGACGTTATAGGCATGCAGGACGCCAAGCAGGAGGCTTCCGAGGTGGTCCAGCTTATCAAGGACCGAGCGAGCGTCCAGAAAATGGGCGGCAGCGTCGTGAAGGGACTGCTTATGCTGGGACCCCCGGGATGCGGTAAGACCTATCTGGCCAAGGCTATAGCCACTGAAGCCGACATGCCTTTTATTTCCATGTCAGGAAGTGAGTTTGTCGAGGTCTTTGTGGGGGTCGGCGCTTCCCGTGTCCGGAAGCTTTTCAAGAAGGCGAGGGACCTCGCCTTCGGTTACGGGGGCTGCATAATATTCATAGACGAGATCGATGCCATCGGCCGGTCCAGGACCTTCAGCTTCATGGGCGGACAGGAGACCAACAGCACGCTTAACCAGGTCCTGGCCGAAATGGATGGCCTTAAGGGCAAGGAAGAGAACATCGTCGTGATAGGCGCGACCAACGCCATGGAAGGTCATCTCGACCAGGCGCTTTTGCGTCCGGGGAGGTTCGACAGGAAGATAATGATAACCAAGCCCTCCCAGGACGACAGGGAAGACCTTTTCAAGTTCTACCTGAACAAGGTGAGGGCCGAGGAGGACCTCGACCTGGGGCGTCTGGCGCGCCGCGCGGTGGGTAAAAGCCCCGCCGACATAGCCAATATCGTCAAGGAGTCGGCCCTTATAGCCACCAGGAACAAGAAGACCGAGATCGGCCTCAAGGAGATAAGCGAAGCTTTCGAGCGCGTGGATCTGGGAATAAAGTACAGGCTTACCGTGACTCCCAAGGAGAAGGAGATGACCGCCTACCATGAATCCGGCCACCTTCTGACGACGTTCTTCAAGGCCCCGTCCAAAAGCATCTTCAAGGCGAGCATTATACCGCGCAAGGGCGCGCTGGGAGTCGTCTGGTCCCCGGAAAAGGAAGAGCTTCATTCCAGGAGCCGCGAACACCTTATGTCCGAGATCATGACCTCGATAGGCGGTTATGTAGCCGAAAAGATCAAGTACGGTACGACGACCAGCGGCGTGAGCAGTGATTTCCAGAAAGCCATGGGTATAGCTCACAGCATGGTGTGGAACCTGGGGATGGGTGAAACGGGTCTCATAGGCGATTTTACGGTCATTCCTAAAGAGCAGCTTTCCGAGGACTTAAGGCTCAAGCTCAACAAGGATACTCAGTCAATAATGAAGTCCTGCCTGAAACAGGTACAAGACATACTTACCGAAAAAAAGGAGATCCTGGACAGGTTCGCCAAGGAGCTCCTTGAAAGGGAAGAGCTGGAGTACGATGAGATCATAGCCATACTTGAAGAGTATGGCTACAAGGAAGGACAGGTAGGCACCGAAGAAGGGACGTGGGGACCCGATGACAAAGGCAACCTTTAAAAAGGCTCTTATTCCGGCATCGGCGGTGTTCGTTCTGGCGGCGTTTTTAGTGGCGGTACCGGCCTGCACACCCACTTATCCGAAAGAAAAACTGCCCCAGGCGGTCAAATCCGTCTGCAAGCAGGAGTACGACATGGACGTGGACGTTACCCTCAAGGGCTCCACCATGGGTATATACTATCCCATGAAGGGTCTTCTTGACGCGGGCATGGGGATAAGCGAGGATGCCTGGGACAACATAAGCAATCTCATCCTCATCGCTTCCAGAGTCGTTCTCAGTACCGACGCGGACGTCAAATTCTATTGCGTTATAACCCAGGACGTGCGCCTGCCGGAACTGCAGGTCGTCATAATCAAGTACGTGGAGGACGTAAAGCGCGGCATGGTAAGGAATATCTCAAGGAGCGAATCGTTCAAGAGGACACTTTTCAGTATAAATCTTACCCCCCAGGCCAAAAAGGAAAGGTCCATAGAGAAGGTCTTCAACAAGCTGGGCGTGGGAGAGGATACGCGTCAGAAGGTTCTTGAGGAGTTCTTCAGGAGCCCGCCCACCAGGCTGAGCGACATAGGTTACTGGCGGGATAATTTTTACCTGAAGGATATAACTCTTGAGGAGTTTCTGGCCAGCCAGATAGCGAACAGGATCAAGATAGATTTCAGGCAGGATGAGAAACTGGCGGAACTATTCAGCTTCAAGGCTTCCGAAGGCCTTTACGTGGCCGGGGAGCAGAGACGGTCCTTTCTTGTCAAGTTCAAGATCGCCGACCAGACCCCCGGTGACAGGATCATGAACCCCCGCGTCAAGAAGATCGAGGAGATATTGAAAATAGCCAACAGGGTCTTCTACGGCTACAAGTTCCAGGATTTCGACACTCTTGTGCTGGAAGACCAGTTGGAGAACGCCAATCTCAGCATAAGCGAGGAAGATATATACAACCTTAACAGAAAGAGGGTTCCTATAGAAGAACTGGTGAACGCACCCGCGGGATATTTCAACGCCGTTAATTAACACAGAATACCAGAAAGGGAAAGATCCATGGCAGAAGAGAAAGTGAAAAGAGAGGCTACCAGGGACGGTTTCGGTAAGGCTTTAATGGACCTGGCGGAGAAGAACAAGGACATTGTCGTGTTGTCTGCGGACTTGACAGAATCCTGCAGGGCTCACTGGTTCAGGGACAAGTATCCTGAAAGGTTCGTAAGTCATGGTGTCGCCGAACAGGACATGATAAGTGCCGCCGCGGGTCTTGCCCTTTCGGGCAAAGTGCCTTTCGCCTGTACGTTCGGCGCTTTCGCGAGCGGAAGGGCCTGGGACCAGGTGAGGGTATCGGTAGCTTACATGAACCTTAACGTGAACATTGCAGGAAGCCACGGAGGTATATCCGTTGGAGGGGACGGGGCGACACACCAGGCTCTGGAAGAGATAGCCCTTATGCGGATCATACCCAACATGACGGTGGTCGTACCCGCCGATTCGGAAGAAGCCTATCAGGCGACGGTACAGGCGGTTGATGTGCCCGGGCCGGTATATATCAGACTGGGCAGGGAGAAAGTACCCTTCCTGGAAAAGACAGTACCCTTCAAAATAGGCGAAGCGCCTGTTCTCACGGAGGGAGATGATATCACCATCGTAGCCTGCGGGCACATGGTGTTCAAGGCCCTGGAAGCGGCTTACCGCCTTAGGAACAAGAACATCCAGGCGAGGGTCATCAACCTTCATACGCCCAACCCAATAGACAGGGGAACCCTGGTCAAGGCGGCCCACGAGACCGGAGCGGTGCTTACCGTTGAAGAACATACCGTATACGGGGGTATGGGCAGCGCCGTGGCCGAGGTCCTCGTCGAGGAATGCCCGGTATTGATGAAAATGATGGGCATAAAAGGGGTTTTCGGTGTCAGCGGAGAACCCGCGAAGCTTTTCGAGCTTTTCGGCCTTACCGAGGACGATATAGAGCGGGAAGCGGAAGCTTTGATCGCGAGGAAGCGGTAACTTGCCGCGCCAGGAACGGACATCATGGAGATAGCTGCACCTGCCAAGATAAACCTTTATCTGAGAGTTATAAAAAAACTCGAAGACGGATATCACCAGATAGAGACCATTTTCGAGAGGATATCCATACTTGACCGGGTGAAGGCAGAGCTTTCCTCTTCCGGGACATCGATCAGCTGCAGTGATGAAAATATACCCACGGGTGAGGAAAGCCTTCTGGGCAGGACCGTAAGATCTTTCCGGCAGAGGGCTTCCCTTCAGGAAGATTTTCGTGTGCATATCGAGAAGAATATTCCCGTAAGTGCAGGCATGGGCGGGGGTTCCAGTGATGCCGCTGCCGTTCTTATTCTTCTCAACCAGCTGGCGGGCGCTCCCCTTGGCGCGCTGGAACTTGCTGAAATAGGCGCGTCTCTCGGGGCGGATATCCCTTTCTTTTTATCGGGATACAGCTATGCAAGAGGGACCGGACGCGGGGACGTGATCGAAAAGGTGGAGGATGACCGGCAGTTATGGCATGTCGTGGTGACCCCGCCGTTCGGTGTATCCACAAAGGAGGTATACGGCAAGATACCCGCTTTTACCTTGACAAAAAATAGGCTCGTTGATAAAATGTTCACCGCTTTTTTAAGAAGTAATAATATAAAAGGAATCCCGGAAAATTTTCGTAACGATTTACAGGATATAGTATTACGGGAATTTCCTTCATTAAAAAGGGTGTTTACGGCATTACGGTCCGCGGGCGCCAGAGGGGTGCTTTTGTCCGGAAGCGGACCTACTGTTTTTGGTATATTTGACCGGGAAAAGGCGGATGATGCCGCCCGGTATATCCGGGGAGAGTTCCCGGAAGATAAATGGCGGATCCAAACCGCCCGAACGTATTAAATGCGCGGCATTATACGGGGGGAGAGACGCGCCCACAGAAAGGAGCAATAAAAATGAAAATCACGGAAGTCAGGATCTTTCCAACGGAAAGCAAGGATGGAAAGCTTAAAGCTTTTGCTACAATGACCTTTGACGACTGGTTCGTGGTCCGCAACGTCAAAGTCATACAGGGTAACAACGGGCTTTTCGTTGCCATGCCTTCCAGGAAGGCCATGGACGCTTGCCCCAAGTGTAATTTCAAGAACGTAAGGGGATCGAATTACTGCAACCAGTGCGGAACGAAACTTTCACAGCCGGCAGAGGCCGATTTTCAAGCAGGCAAGATCTCCGGGGGTCATATGGATATCGCGCACCCAATAACGCAGGAGTGCCGGGTATATATACAGGACAGCATCCTTACGGCGTATAAACAGGAAAAGGGAAAGCAGGGAGACGATAGCGCTTCTTACGGGACAGTTTCTGATGATGAGATCGGTATGAGCTCCGGTAACGTTCCGGGCCAGACGGGTTCTTCGGAGCAGGCTCAGGTCGCCGATGTCGATGATGCGAAGGACATAGAACTCTGATAGTCGTTTGGTTGTTTTTTGGGATGAGCAGCAGTTGGCGGATAGTGTAATGGTAGCACCGCAGCTTTTGGAGCTGCTTGTCAAGGTTCGAATCCTTGTCCGCCAGCCAGCTTAAGAGAGCGCCGCTTCAGCGAATACGATCCTGTCGCGGCCCGGGAACGGAGAAATGGAAAAAGTTACAGCGGTGATCCTTGCTGCGGGTCTGGGGACCAGGATGAAGTCGAAAGTCCCCAAGGTCCTGCACCGACTCGGCAACCGGACGATACTTGCCAGGGTCATCGACCGGCTGGAGAAGGCCGGAGTAAAAGATGTGGTCGCCGTGGTCGGGCACGGCGCGGATCAGGTGAAGGAAGAGTTCCGCGGCCGCATCAGGTTCGCTGAGCAGAAGGAACTGTTGGGAAGCGCTGACGCGGTTAAATGCGCTCTTAAAGTAGCCGGAGACGGGGACGGGGACCTTTTGGTGACCTGTGGGGACACGCCTCTTATAGAGAGCGAGACCTACAGAAAGATCTTTGATGAGAAACGGAAAAGAAAAGCCGCCTGCGGGCTTCTTACCTGCAGGATGCCCGAACCGGCCTCCTACGGCAGGATCGTCAGGGGCAGCGGGGGTAACGTTATCCGGATAGTCGAAGAAAAAGACGCTTCGGATGATGAGAAGAGGATTGACGAGATAAACGTCGGGACCTATTGTTTTTCCAGGCGCAAGATCGCCGACCATATCGGAACGATAGGAATGAACCCCAAGAAAAAGGAGTTCTATCTTACCGATATCGTTGAGATACTCGCTGAAAGCGGCGAGGAGGTGATCTCTGTCAGCTGCCCCGCCGAGGAAGCTATCGGGATAAATACCAGGAAAGACCTGGCGGAGGCGTACATGGTGGCTAACAGCAGAAAGATCCAGGAACTTATGGACTCGGGAGTGACGGTGGTGGACCCGGCGAACACTTATGTCGATGAGAGCGCCGAAGTCGGACCGGATACCGTTATTTTCCCCAACACGGTCATCGAGAACGACGTTAAGATAGCAGGTGATTGCCGAATAGGGCCTTTTGCCAGACTGCGTCCGGGAACCAGCATCAGAGAGCACGCTGAAATAGGCAATTTCGTTGAACTCTGCCGGACAGAAGTGGGAAGGAACACCAAAGTCAAACACCACACGTATCTGGGAGATACGGTGGTCGGGGAGAACGCGAACATCGGTGCCGGGACCATTACGGCGAATTACGACGGGAAGGACAAGTACCGTACGATCATAGAGGATGAGGCTTTTATAGGCGTGGGCGCGGTTTTAATAGCGCCGGTCACTATAGGTAAAGGGGCCAGGGTCGGCGCGGGCAGCGTAGTCACAAAGAACAGGGATGTCCCCGCCGGCGGAACGGTCGTGGGAGTTCCGGCCAGACCTTTCGAACCTAAAAGGAAAGGGTAAGATACATGGACAAGTTGACCATATTCAGCGGTAACAGTAACAGGGCTCTTGCCGAGAACATATGTGAAACCCTCGGGGTGCCCCTGGGAGAATGCGACGTTACAAGGTTCAGCGACGGCGAGGTGCGCGCCAAGATCCAGCAGAACGTAAGGGGCAAGGACGTTTTCGTGATACAGTCCACATCGCATCCGGCAAACGAGAACCTCATGGAGCTTTTGATCATGATAGACGCCCTGAAAAGGTCCTCGGCGAAAAGGATAACCGCTGTATTGCCCTACTACGGTTACGCCCGGCAGGACAGAAAAGACCAGCCCAGGGTTCCGATAACCGCAAAGCTGGTGGCGAACCTGCTTACCCGGGCCGGGTCCAACAGGGTACTCACGATCGACCTGCACGCGGGACAGATACAGGGATTTTTCGATATCCCGCTGGATCATCTGTTCGCGGTGAACATATTCATAGATTATTTCAAGAGGATCAGCCTGGAGGATATCGCCATTGTATCCCCGGACGTGGGTGGCATAAAGATGGCCAGGGCCTATGCGAAAAGGTTCGGTGCGGGGCTGGCCATAGTCGACAAAAGGCGCATAAGCGACGTCAAGGCCGAGGCCGTGCATCTTTTGGGAGATGTCAAGGGCAAGAACGTGATTATAGTTGATGACATGGTCGCCACGGCCGGCAGCCTCACCGAGGCGGCATCGGCACTGAAAAAACACGGCGCGCGCGATATTTACGCGGCGATAACCCACCCGGTCCTTTGCGGGCCCGCGATCGAGAGGCTGGAGAACTCGCAGATCAAAGAGCTTGTGGTCACCGACACGATACCCCTTGATAAGCAGAAACAGAACGAGAAAATAGTACAGCTTTCGGTCGCGCCCCTATTGGGCGAGGCCATAAGGCGCATACACAATGAAGAGACGGTGAGCGCGCTCTTCGAATAAAGGTTAAAACAACAGGAAAAGGAGCACGATAAATGGAAAAGATAATACTTAAAGCGCAGATGAGGGACGGGCTGGGAAAGGCCGCCTGCAAGCATTTAAGGCGTGAAGGCCTGATCCCGGCAGTGGTCTACAAGGAGGGCAAGAAGGCTCTCAGCGTGAAGGTGGACGGTAACGACCTGTGGCATGCTCTGCACACCGATGCCGGCGAAAACGCCATTATTACAATGGATATATCCGGAGATAAAGCCAAGAAGAAGACGGTTATCGTGAAAGAGACCCAGCAGGATCCGATAAACGATAATTTCCTGCATGTGGATTTTCACGAGATATCCCTCAAGGAGGTCCTCAAGGTCAATGTGCCCGTTCACTTAAAGGGCGAAGCGCCGGGGGTTACCGAAGAAGAGGGTATACTCAGCCAGGTGCTCTGGGAAATGGAAGTGGAGTGCCTTCCCACGGACATACCCGAGAACATAGAAGTCCATGTAGGCGAACTCAATATCGGCGATGCGATATACCTGAAGGATATAACGCCTCCTCAGGGAGTTAAGATACTCGGTGAGCCCGAGGATGTCGTTGTGACGGTCAACCCGCCGATGGCCGAAGAGGAACTTGAAGAAGAAGAGGCCCTGGCCGAAGAAGGCGCCGAGGAGCCCGAGGTCATCAAGAAGGGTAAGAAGGAAGAGGAAGAAGCCGAGGAAGCCGAAGGCGCAGAGCCCGAAGAGAAGCCCTCCGAAGGCGAAGAATAGGTTTTTGCCGCCCGTTATCCGGCAATACCGGCAAAACGGGCCAGGATGCAATGAAAATAATCGCAGGACTAGGCAATCCGGGATTACGCTACAGGAACACCAGGCATAACGCCGGTTTCATGGTGGTGAAGACCCTGGCGAAACGACACCGGCTGCCCGTGCGCAAAAAAGGATTTGGCGGGGTTTACGGCACTGGCCGTATCAAGGGACGCCAGGTCATGCTCTTTGAGCCGTTAACGTTAATGAACCGCTCCGGCGAAGCGGTGAAATCGGTATGCTCCGCTCATCTTGAGGAGAAGGAAGACCTTCTTGTGTTGAGTGACGATGTCAATATACCCTTCGGGACAATTCGCATAAGAGGCAAGGGTTCCGCCGGAGGGCATAACGGGCTTCGGTCGGTAATAGAGCACATCGGCGCGGATTTCGCCAGGCTGAGGATAGGTATAGCCCCGGAGGAAGAAGTCGAGGATCTGGCTCAATATGTTCTGTCACCTTTTCCCCGAAAAAAAAGGCAGCAACTTGCCGAGCTTATCGAGAAGGCGGCCGATGCTGTGGAAACATGGGTGGAGAAGGACATAACTGAGACCATGAATAGGCATAACTCCCCTTCGTAGGTCGAGTTAGACAAATGGCATCTTTCCGGTCCCGTGAGACACCTAATAAAGATTGAAATTACTTAGTATATATGTTAGTATCTATCAACTCAAAATTAAAATGCAAGGAAATCCGGTGATAATCAATGGAAAACACTAGATCTTATTCGGGATTGTTCATAATCATCCCCGAAAAACAGGATTCTCTGGACGAAATGAAGCAGGTGATCAATTCCGTCATCACGGAGAACGCCGGCAATATCGTAAAAGAGAACATGATGGGCAAGAGAACCTTGGCCTATCCTATCAAGAAGAAAGAGGAAGGCATATATTACGAGGTAACATTCGATGCCGCTCCTGAATCCATCGCACAGATGATGAAACTGTTCAGGATAAATACCGATATCCTCAGGACGCTGATAGACAAGAACACTTAATTAAGCGGCGGGAAATAGAGCTTTTCCGCTAAAAAACCGGGAGCATTGGATATGGCTGCTAGCTTGAACAAGGTATTTCTTATGGGGAACCTTACAAGGGATCCCGAACTTCGTTACGTACCCAGCGGCACGGCTGTTGCGAACTTCACAGTGGCGGTAAACCGCCCTTACAAGGATAGTTCCGGAGAGAAGAAGGAGGATGTCTCCTTTATTCGCGTCGTGGTCTGGGGCAAGATGGCCGAGATATGCGGTGAATATCTCAGCAAAGGCAGGCCGGTCCTGGTGGAGGGCAGGCTCAAGTCCCGTTCATGGGAGGACCAGTCGGGGCAGAAGAGAAGCGCGCTGGATGTTGTCGCCGTGAACGTTCAGTTCCTGGGTTCCAGAAGCGGCGCCCAGAGAAATGAAGGCGCTCCCCAGCAGGCTGAAACCTCCGGAAGGCATGATAACAACATAGAATCGATAGACGTTGATGAACCGGGAGCCGACGAGGCTCCATTTTAAAGAACAGGTGAGATAAAGACATGGGTAAAAAGAGAATAGTGAAAAAAACCAGAAGGGTTTTCAAGAAGAAGCCCTGCAGGTTATGCAAGGACAAGGTCGAGAAGCTCGATTACAAGGACGTGGAACTTTTAAAGAAGTTCATTTCCGACAGAGGCAAGATAATACCCCCAAGACTGACCGGCAGTTGCGCGAAACACCAGCGGATGATATCAAATGCCATCAAAAAAGCGCGCCTGGCGGCTCTTCTGCCCTTCGTTAAGGTCAAGGAAGGTCTTGCGAGAGGACGAAGAAGGAGATAATCGTGAAAGTAATACTGCTCAAAGACATGGATAAGCTCGGCGAGGTCGGTGACGAAGTACAGGTCAAGGACGGATACGCCCGCAACTACCTTATCCCCAGAAAGATCGCCATGGAGTCCAGCAAGGGCGCCTTGCAGGTGATCGAAAAAAAGAAGAAGGAAAAGGCTCTCAGGCAGGAGCGCCTCAGGCAGGAGAGCGAGCAGATGGCCGAGAAGATCAAATCCCTCTCCTGCACCATATCGATGGAAGCGGGGGAGGAAGACAAGCTTTTCGGAGCTGTCACTTCCGATATGATCGCCGAGACCCTCAGGTCCGAAGGCGTTGAGGTGGACAAGAAACAGATACTCCTGGACCAGCCCCTTAAAGCTCTGGGTGTATATAACGTCGACGTGCGTTTACATCCCGAAGTCACCGCCCAGGCAAGGGTATGGGTGGTTAAGAAGTAAGCACTGTATTCTCCTGTGTTTTTGATATGATTCCTAAGTCCCTTATCGAAAAAGTACCTCCTCAGAACGCGGAGGCCGAAAGCGCTGTTCTGGGCTCAATGCTCCTGGACAGCGAGGCTATCGCAAGGGGCATCGAGCTTCTTGAAGAAGCGGCGTTCTATTCGCAAGCCAACAGGAAGATATTCTCGTCCATAGTAGCTCTTTACGACAATAACGAAGCGGTCGATATGGTCACGCTCATCGAGCAGCTTAAGAAACAGGATCTTCTCGATGAGGTGGGTGGGCCTTCTTATGTCGCTGAACTAGCCAATAGCATACCTACCGCCGCCAACATAGAACATTACGCAAAGATAGTACGGGAAAAATTCCTGCTCAGGTCCCTTATAAACACCGCCACGAAGATAGTTTCCGAAGGGTATGAGTCCTCCTGCGAGGCGGAGGAGCTTCTTGACAGGGCCGAGAGGCTTATCTTCGACATAACCAGCAGCAGGAAGCGCGAGATGCATGTCTCGGCGATGAAGGATATCGTCAAGGAGAGCATCGAGACGATAGATCACCTCTACCAGAGAAAAGAGAACATTACCGGTATCCCTACCGGTTTCCATGATTTTGACGTGATGACGGCGGGCCTGCAGAGATCCGATTTCATCGTACTTGCGGGACGCCCCTCCATGGGTAAAAGCGCTCTGGCGATATCCATGATGGAATACGCGGGCGTGGTCGAGAAGATCCCCTGCGCGTATTTCAGCCTGGAGATGTCCAAGGATCAGCTGGCTCAGAGGATGCTCTGTTCGATAGCCGGGGTCAACGCCCACAAGGTGAGAACCGGGTTCCTTTCGCAGAACGACTGGCCGGAACTGGTCAAGGCCGCCCAGAAACTCTCCGAGGCGCCCATCTACATCGACGATACTCCCGGGATAAGCGCTCTTGAGCTCCGCGCCAAGGCCAGGAGGCTCAAGTCCAAGCACGATATTAAGATGCTCATCATAGACTACATGCAGCTCATGCGGGGCTCTTTCAAATCGGAGAACCGCCAGCAGGAGATATCGGAGATCTCAAGATCGATGAAGGCGCTGGCCAGGGAGCTGGATGTGCCGGTTATAGGGATAAGCCAGCTTTCCAGGGCGGTCGAGCAGCGGCAGGACCACAGGCCCCAGCTTTCGGACCTCAGGGAGTCGGGTGCCATAGAACAGGACGCGGACCTGGTCGTACTGCTCCTGCGCGAGGAATACTATAATCCCACCGAGGAGAACAAGGGGCAGGCGGAAGTCATCGTGGCCAAGCAGCGCCACGGTCCCGTGGGCAGCATAAAACTCGCGTTCATATCGGAGTTCACCAAATTCAGCAATTTATCCAGAATAGAAGAGGAAGAAGGGTTCTGATGAAAAGAAAAATACTCGTGACACTGCTTATTATTACCTTTGCTTTCAGTCTGGGCTGCGTGTCCACGTGGGCGCAATCCGGATCCAAGCGCATAAGTGATATCAAGGTCAGGGGTAACTATGCCATCAGCAAGGCCACTATAATCAACAGACTTAAGATCAAGCCCGGGGACGTTTTCGACGAGACCGCGCTGAACAAGGAGCTCAAGCGCCTTTACGCGACGGGTTATTTCAGTGATGTTTTCGTGGAGACCGAAGAGCGTCCGGAAGGAATGGTGGTCATCTTTACCGTTGTCGAAAAACCGGTGGTCGAGAAAATAGAGTTCAGGGGAAATTCAAAGATAAGCACCAGACGCCTCAGCAAGGAGATAGCCACCAAGGAAGGGGTCCTTCTTGACTTCAACCTTCTTTCGCAGGACGTTGCCGACATACAGAAATATTACATAGAACAGGGGTATAGCCGCGTGTCCGTCGATTACAAGATCGAAAAAGACCCCAAAACGGGCAAGGCCGTTGTTGTCTTCACCATTAACGAGGGCATGGCGCAGAGGATAAAGGCGATCTATTTCGAAGGCAATAAAAGCATACCTTCCGGCGAGCTCCAGAAGTACATGGCCACCAAGACGGCATGGTGGTTCATACGCAAAGGTGCCTTTGACCAGCAGAAGTTCGAGGCGGACCTCGATCGCATCAGGGCAATCTACAGGAACAAGGGGTTTCTGGACGCACGGGTCACGTACAAACAGACCCTGTCGGAGGACGGCAAGGACCTGTACCTGACAGTGGTCATTGAGGAAGGCAAACAGTACATGGTGGGGGATGTCTCCGTAGACGGCCAGCTCGCCTTCCCGGAGATGGAGATAAACGAGCGGGTAAAGGTAAGACCCGGCGATCCGTTCGATTATGAAAGGATAAAAGAGGACATAGAACGCATCCGCTCCTTTTATTACGACAGGGGTTACATGAACGCCGAAGTGGACCTGCAGCACAGGTTCAACCCTTCCACGGGGAGGATGGACCTTAAATACAGGATAATCGCCCACGATGAGGTTTTTGTCGGCAGGATAAACATAATCGGCAATACCCGCACCAAGGACAAGGTCATACGCAGGGAGCTCAGGGTCTACCCCGGCGAGAAATATGACGGGAAGAAGCTCAAAAAGAGTAAAGAGAGGATATACAACCTCGGGTTCTTTGAGGACGTGTATTTCGACACCCTCCAGACAAAAGAACAGGATGTCAAGAACCTCAACGTGACGGTCAAGGAGACCAAGACCGGGGAGCTTTCCTTCGGCGGCGGGTACAGTTCCGTGGACGCCTTCCTAGGCTTCGCCCAGATCAGGCAGAGGAACTTCGATCTTCTTAATTTTCCCACATTCACCGGCGGAGGACAGGACCTCGTAATAAGAGCTGAGATGGGAAGCGCCCGGACCAATTATTTCCTCAGCTGGACGGATCCCTGGATCTTTGACATGCCGTATCTGTTCGGGTTCGATGTTTACAGGGAGGAGCGCGACAGGTATAACAAGACCGGCTGGGGTTATGACGAAAGAAGGATGGGCGGCTCTCTCCGGCTGGGCAAGGAGATAACCGATGAGCTCAGCACGGGGCTTATTTACAATCTTGAGGAGGTCAAGATATCCAATGTTGACAGCAACGCCACCAACGCCCTGAGGAGAGAGCTTGGGGAGAACTGGCTGAGCAGACTTACCTGGAATACTTCCTACGACATCAGGGACAATAAGTATTCTCCCACGAAAGGTTTGGTAGCCACGCTTTCACTGGAGAACGCAGGAGGTTTCCTCGGAGGCGACAAGGATTTCGTTAAGGGATACGGCAGCATTAGCTGGTACCACAGCATAATTGAGCAGGTGGTCCTGGAACTCAGACTACGCGGGGGCGGGGTCGAGCCTTACGGCGATTCCGATGAAGTGCCGATCTACGAGAGGTTCTTCGCCGGCGGCGCCACGACGATACGCGGATACAAGCAGAGGGGAGTCGGCCCGAGGGATAAGGGAACCAATGCGGCCCTCGGCGGCAGGGCGCTTCTTATAGGTAACGCCGAGGTCACTTTCCCGATATGGAAGAACCTTGTCAAGGGAGCCGTTTTCTACGATATAGGTAACGTCTGGGAAAAGTTCGATTTTTCAGGAACAAAGGATGACACGGGGTTCAAGTCCGGTACAGGTGTGGGTGTAAGGGTAAAGACCCCCATCGGACCGGTTAAGCTCGATTACGGTTTTCCTCTGAGCGACAACTATGACGATAAGAAGGAAGGCCAGTTCTATTTCAGCGTGAGCCACGGGTTCTAAAAAGGAAGGGAGCTAACATGCTTAAAAGAACAGTTATGGTCATAGCAGCGCTTTTTGTCGCGGTTGCGATTTCAGTGCCGGCGGCCTATTCTCAGGAAGCAAAGCTGGGTTATGTCGACCTCAGAAAGGCTTTTTACGAATACGAGAAGACAAAGACCATGGAGGAACAGCTTAACGACGAGACAGAAAGCAGGCAGCAAGAGCGCACGCAGATAATAGAAAAAATAAACAAGCTTCGCGACGAGGCGGAACTTTTGAGCGGCAAGGCCAAGACCGCCAAGCAGGCGGAGATAGACAGCGAGCTCGCCGAGCTGCAGGAGTTCGACAGGCAGACAAGGCAGACGCTGCTCAACAAGAAGAATGACATGTTCCGCGAGGTCATCGAGGACATTCAAACGGTCGTTACCTCTATAGGGGACCAGCAGGGGTATGATTATATACTCGATTCCAGGAACATAATGTACGCGAAGCCCGATTACGACCTTACCGATAAGGTAATAGAACAGCTTAACGACTGATATCTGATCGGTAAGTCGCGATCGCCGAAAACTTGTAGGCCGGGTCATATCCCGGCCTGCAAGCGTTAAAGGAAACGCAAAATGGTGTCTAACCAGAGAACTATCAAGGAAAGGGTGCGCTTCCTGGGTAAGGGTCTTCAGACCGGGCGGCCGGTCGAGATGGTCTGTATACCGGCCGATATCGGTAACGGCGTTGCTTTCAGCAGAAAAGACGCGCCCGAAGGGTCGAGGCTGCGCCTTAAGGACGACATTCTCAAGGACGGAGCCAAAAGAAGAACGACCCTCGGCAAAGGTGCTTTCGCCCTTCAGACGGTCGAACATTTTCTTGCTTCGTTATGGGCTCTGGGCATTGATAATATGGAGATAGAGGTCAAGGGTCCGGAACTTCCGGTTATGGACGGCAGCGCTCTGGGGTTTCTTTCTCCGCTTAAGGAAGCCGGTGTCATCGAACAGACCGAACTGCGCAGGGAAATCAAGATCGACAGGACCATCAGCGTGGAGGAAGGCGAAAGCTCACTTGAGATATCGCCCGCAGACAAGTTAAGTGTTTCGTATCTCATTGATTATGATGTTCCCTGCATAGAACGGGAGAATTTCGAGATAGAGCTTGACGCGGATTCGTTCGAAAAGGAAATAGCTC
Source organism: Candidatus Omnitrophota bacterium (assembly GCA_014728045.1). Taxonomy (NCBI): domain Bacteria; kingdom Pseudomonadati; phylum Candidatus Omnitrophota; species Candidatus Omnitrophota bacterium. The sequence continues at coordinate 8,829 of WJMH01000024.1, read as the reverse complement.
CGGCAAGGACCTTCTGCCTTAAGCGTGAGGCGTTTTTTCTTTTGTTCTCCGGGATGGGGCGGGGAGCCAACCTGAACAATACCCTGGTCCTGGGCAACAGAGGCCCCCTCTGGACCGAGTTCAGGTTCCCCAATGAGCCTGTCAGGCACAAGGTGCTGGACCTGGTAGGGGACCTTTACATGATGGGTGTACCCGTTATCGGCAAGGTCGTCGCCAAAAAGTCAGGCCACAGCCTTAACGGGCGCCTTGTCAAAAGGATATACGAAAGCTACATAAAGGCAGTATAAAAGAAAGGAAGAGTAATGGGCGGGAAAACGATCGACATCAAAAAAATTATGGAGTATCTGCCACACAGGTATCCTTTTCTTCTGGTAGACCGGGTCATCGATTACAAGGAAAAGGAGTGGATAAAGGCCATCAAGAACGTCACCATGAACGAATTATTCTTTCAGGGGCATTTCCCGGGAGAACCGATCATGCCCGGCGTGCTGCAGATAGAAGCTCTGGCCCAGGCCGGGGGGATACTCGCTATGATGGGAGAAGAGGCCGGCGACAAACTCGCTTTCTTCATGACCATTAACAACGCCAAATTCCGCAAACCCGTTCAGCCGGGGGATCAGCTGGTCTTTGATGTCAGGGTCGAGAAAATATCCAGAAAGAGCATTGTCCAGACTCATGGGGAAGCCAGGGTCGACGGCGACCTCGTCTGCGAAGCGGACCTCATGTTCAGTCTGGTGGACAAGGGAAAATCGCAGAAATGAACAAGGTAGGTCTCATAGCTGGAGGGGGAACATTGCCCCTTGAATTCATCAAGTCCGCGAAAAAACAGGGGGACCAGGTGGTGGTGTTCGCCCTGAACCAGATGGCGCTGCCAGAGGTCGAGAGAGAGGCCGACAGGATATACTGGCTTGATTTCGGGCAGTATGCCAAATTCATGTTCCTGCTGGTAAAAGAGAGGCTGCGACAGATCGCTCTGGTCGGGAAGGTCGATAAAAGCGTTATATATAAGGACGGTCAGCTTGACAATGATTCAAGGGAGGGTCTAGAGTCACTGGGAGACAGGAGCGATTATTCCATCCTGGAGGAAGCCACCAGGCGCCTCGCTCAAGTAGGGGTTGAAGTTATAGACTGCAAGAGGTACCTTTCGCATCTGCTGCCGGGTAAAGGCGTTCTGGGCGCGGTGACTCCGGCTGGAAACGTCCAGAAGGATATAGAGTTTGGCTTCGGCATGGCAAAAAAACTGGCCGAGGCGGACATAGGACAGACGGTTATCGTCAAAGACGGAGCCGTGGTAGCCGTCGAGGCCATGGAAGGTACGGATGCCACCATAGAAAGAGCCAGCAGTATCGCCGGCAAGGGTTGCGTTATGGTCAAGGTCAGCCGGCCCCAGCAGGACATGAGATGGGACGTCCCCACCGTCGGCATCCGCACCGCTGAAATGCTTGCCGAGAACGGCTACACCGCGCTGGCCATAGAAAGCGCTCGTATGTACCTGTTGGACAGGGATGAATTCATAGAAACGGCGGATGCCTCCGGAATAACCATCCAGGCCCTTTGACGGGCCTGTTTGCTTTTAGATCCATGGAAAAGAACATCTTGATAATAGCCGGAGAAGCTTCCGGTGACGTAAGAGGAGGGGAGCTTCTATCTGAACTTGGGCCTCTTCTGGAGAAGGCGCGTTTCTGGGGGTTTGGCGGGGATAATATGTCCGCGTGCGGGGTCGAGATCATCGAACATGTCCGGGACCTTTCCATGGTAGGCCTCGTGGAGGTTCTCAGGAAGCTGCCGAGCGTGCACGCCCATTACCGCAAGATCACCACGCAGGTCCTTGAAAGGAAGCCGGACCTTGCCATACTCATAGACTATCCCGGGTTCAACCTGAAAACAGCGAAATTCTTGCACCGCCAAGGGATACCTGTCATCTATTACATAATACCCCAAGTATGGGCCTGGGGAGCCTGGCGGCTTGGTGCTATCAAAGAACATGTATCGAAAGCACTTGTCCTGTTCGATTTCGAGCAGAAACTTCTTGAGGATAACGGGATAGACGCGGTTTTTGTGGGGCACCCACTGGTGGACGAGGCTCCCAGAGAAGGATCTGGTGAGAGCAAAGGCAAAACTGTCGCTCTTCTTCCCGGGTCCAGGGAGAACGAGGTCCACAGCATGCTGCCCGTTATGCTTGATGCGGCGGAAAAGATAAATTCATCGTGCGATGATACAAGGTTCATCCTGGCCGAAAGCGCGAATATCCCCGAAAGTACATACAGTGAGATGACCTCAGTTCACGGTTCGCTGGACTTGGAAAGGGTGAGGAACGATACTTTCGGGTGCCTGGCGAGGAGCGACTTCGCGATCGTAACTTCCGGAACCGCCACGCTGGAGACGGCGATCATGGAAAAACCCATGATCATAACTTATAAAGCTTCCGTCATAACAGAGCTATTCTACAAGATCCTCAGGCGGGTCCCGTTTCTGGGGCTGGTCAACATAATCGCAGGGCGCCAGGTCGTGCCGGAATTGCTTCAGGCAGAGGCCACTGCCGGTAATCTTTCCGCGAAGACACTTGAGATACTATCAGATAATACTAGGATGGAAAGTATCAGAAAAGACCTCGCCGAAGTCAAGCGCCATCTCGGAGAAAAAGGCGCTTCGCGCCGCGCCGCCGAAGAGATCAAGCGGTTTATCGACGAAAATATAAGTTGACCGGGGTTTATAGCAGTGAGGCCTGGTTGCTGTTTATCTTCTCGAGTATATCCAGCGCCACCTGCAGGGCCTGGCGGCCTTCCTGGCCGGAGACCACCGGTTTTTTGTCCTTGCGCACGCAGTCTATAAAGGATTTCAGTTCGACTTTGAGCGCGTCCTTTTTCCTTATGCGGATCTTCTGCTTTTCCAGCTCTTCGTCCGATTTCAAGAAAAGGAACGCTTCCTGGTGCTTGAAATCCAGGAGGATGTAGGATTGTTCCTGGAAGATGCGTATCTTGCGGGTCTCTTCCTTGGTCACGCGGCTTGCGGTGATGTCGGCTATCATGTTGTTCTGGAAGGTAAGACGCACGTTGGCCAGGTCCTCGTGATCGGAAACAGTGCTTATCCCGACCGCTTCGATATCCTTGACCTTTGAGTTTACCAGACCGAGTATGATGTCAATATCGTGTATCATCAAGTCCAGAACCACGCCGACATCCTTTATGCGTTTTTTTCTTTTGATGGACCCCAGTCTCTGGCATTCGATGAATTTGGGCTGCAGGATCAGCGGTTCTATCGCCCGCACCGCTGAATTGAACCTTTCGATGTGCCCCACCTGGAGGACCAGGTTCTTTTCTTCGGCGAGCTTTATAAGCTCATCCGCTTCCTCAAGCGTCTTGGTAATGGGTTTTTCTATAAGGACGTGTTTGCCCGCTTTCAGGAAATCCTTTGCCACCTGGTAATGCAGAGTGGTGGGGACGACTATACTGACGGCGTCCGTTTTATCCAGGAGCTCGTGGTAATCGGTGCAATAAGGAACGTTATACCTTTTGCCGACCTCTTTGGCGGCTTTTTTATTCTTGTCGCATACTCCAACAAGTTCTATCGGCGACCTTCTGGAGATCGTCGAATAAACTTTGGCGTGAAAAGAGCCGAGGTGGCCCGTTCCTACAACAGCTACTCGCAGTTTTTCCATAGTATCTAAAGGTGCTAACAGTTTATTCGCCAGTAAATTCTTCTGGAAATTATAACACTATCGTGCCTCGAGAGCAAGTATTTCGGGAGCTTCCGGGCAGACTGAATACCTCGACAAAGGGGGTAACATGTGTTAAAATCATCATTTATGAATGGCTAAGAAAGGCTTAAATTAATGAAAAATTACTTCAGATTTATCAAGATCATGCTGCCGCACGGGGGTATTTTTGCCCTGGCGGTGGTCTGCATGGTCCTGGCTACGGCGTTCAGCGCCTCTCCCCTGGGGCTGATCATACCGCTTGTAGATAAGATAATAAGCGGCAAGGACATAGTCATGCCCCCCGGGATAAACGCTCCCGATATACTCGTTCAGACCGTTAATAAGGTGAATTCACTTCCAAGCTTAAAGCTTCTTAACATCATGACGGTACTGGTGGTCATTTTCTTCCTGTTCAAAGGCCTCTTCGAGTTCCTCCAGACATACCTGATGAGCGCGGTCAGCCAGAGAGTGATAAGAGACCTCAAGAATACCATCTACAGGAAACTGCAGGACCTTTCGATGGATTTTTACAGCAAGAACCCCACCGGGCATCTCATGTCGCGCATAACCTATGACGCGGCCGTGATACGCGACGCGATAAGCAGCGGTATAGCGGATACTTTTTACCAGCCCATACAGCTTACGGTGTACGCGGCTCTTCTTATCAGCATCAAGGTATATTTCGGTATTCCCTGGAGCCTTATACTGGTCAGCCTTATAATTTTCCCGCTGATACTGTTCCCGGTGGTGAAGATCGGCAAAAGGCTTCGCAAGATCAGCCAGAGCTCGCAGGAGAAGATAGGCGATATAAACAACATGCTGCTTGAGACCATAGTGGGCATGAAACTGGTCAAGTCCTTCTGCATGCAGGATTATGAATGGAACAGGTTCAAGGAGCATAACAGGGGTTTCTATAAGCTCAACATGAAATCCATAAAACGCATGAAGGTGGTCAGCCCTCTCACCGAGGCGATGGGGGTTCTATGCGTCGCCGTTATCATGTGGATAGCCGGTAAGAGCATAATAACCGGCGAGCTTTCAGCGGGCGTTTTTACGGCGTTCCTTGCGGCTATATTCAGCATGATGAAACCCATGAAGAAACTCAGCAACGTTTACGGCATCAACCAGCAGGCGCTGGCCGCGGCGGACAGGATATTCGATCTATTGGATGAGCCGGTATCGATAAAAGACTCTCCCGGAGCGGTCGAGCTGGAGCCTTTCAATAGCAGGATAAGGTTCGATAACGTCCACTTCAAGTATGACAAGGAAGCCGAGGAAGAGGTCCTTAAAGGGATAGATCTTACCATCGAAAAAGGCCAGGTCGTCGCCCTGGTCGGGCCTTCCGGCGGCGGAAAAAGCACCCTCGCCAACCTGATCCCCAGATTCTATGACCCGGTTGAGGGCAGCGTGGAAATAGATGGCAAGGACCTCAGGCAGGTGAAGATACGTTCGCTCAGAAGGCAGATAGGCTTGGTAACGCAGGAGACGCTGCTATTCAACGATACGGTCAAGAACAATATCTGCTACGGACATGAAGATGTAGACGAGCAGAAACTCGTTCGAGTGGCCAAAGCCGCCAACGCCCACAGGTTCATCAAGGATTTCCCCAGGGGATATGATACCGTTATCGGTGAAAGGGGGCTTAAGATATCCGGAGGTCAGAGGCAGAGGATAGCCATAGCAAGAGCGGTATACAAGAACCCGCCCATACTTATCTTCGATGAGGCTACCTCCCAGCTTGATACTGAAAGTGAAAAACTCGTTCAGGAGGCCATTAACAACCTCATGAAAGGGCGTACAGTTGTGGTTATAGCCCACAGGCTCAGCACCATAACCCACGCCGACAAGATAGTTGTGATCGATAAGGGAAAGATCGTCGAAACCGGCAGGCACGAGGAACTTCTCGAGATAAGTCCCTTGTATAAAAGGCTTTATGAAATGCAGTTCATAAGCCAGACCTGAGTCTGCCCGGTCCCTTCAAGTGAGCATTTTCCCCGGGAAAAGCCCCTTTTTTAAAGATTTTGCAAAAAATATCATAAAACACTTGAATTTATATATGATTTCTATATAATAATCGTTCAGTATGTATTTTATTTAAACGAGGTTAAACGCGATGCGCGTAATGACCTTTGGAAGGTTCTTAAATTGCGCAAAGCACGGTTTGGCCGGGAAACAGAAGGAGAAAGAACAATGCCAGTCGGATCCAAAGTTATCAGAGAACTTCTCGAGAACGGTGTGCATTTCGGGCACCAGACCAACAAATGGAACCCGAAAATGGAGAAATACATTTTCGGGGCCAAAAGCGGTATCTATATAATTGATCTCACCAAGACGGAACAGGCCCTTAAAAAAGCCGCTGATTTCGTCTACGAACTTGCCGCATCAGGTAAGAGGATACTTTTCGCGGGCACGAAAAAACAGGCAAAACACATCATAAGGGAACAGGCCCAGAGGTGTGATATGTTTTTCGTCGATGAGCGTTGGCTGGGGGGATGTCTTACCAACTTCAGCACCGTCATGAAGAGCGTGAAAAAGCTTGATAACCTCCAGCAGATGAAGGAAAGCGAGACCTATTCCGCCCTTACCAAAAAGGAAAAAGCGCAGATGGACAGGGAGGAGCACAAGCTTCTCAAGAACCTGGAGGGGATACGGGAGATGAAAGAGCTTCCCGATTGCCTGGTGATAATCGATGCCGAGGCCGAGCATATCGCCGTGGCCGAGGCCAGGAAGATAGGGATTCCCGTCATAGGCCTTATAGACACCAACTGCGACCCTGACCTGATCGATTTGCCCATACCCGGCAATGATGACGCCATAAGGTCGATAAGGTATATCGTCACGACGTTAGCTGACGCGGCCGCGAAGGGGCGCAGCGAGTTCATGGGCACTCCCGTGGGCGAGCAGAAAATCGAACAGGAAGAACCTGTCGGTGAAGAAAAGCCCGAAGCGGAAAAGACCATAACCGAAAAGGCTGAAGAGGAGACATCCTCTTCCGGCGAGGAAGAAGAGGCGCCTTCCGAAGAAGAACCTGCGGACTATGAAGAAGAAGAGAAGGAAAAAGAAAAGCAGACCACCGGGATAGAGGATACCATAGAAGGGGACATTAAACTTAACGACGAATAAACGGAGGAGAACATAAATGAACTTGATGGATGCTGTTAAAAAATTGAGGTTCAAGACATCGGCGGGTATGATGGAATGCAAGACCGCCCTTAAGGAAGCCAACGGTGATATCGACAAAGCCGTTGAAATACTCAGAAAAAAAGGCATAGCAAAGGCCGCTAAAAAATCCACCCGGACTGCCGAGCAGGGTGTCATTGAAAGCTATGTGCACATGGGTGACAAGATAGGCGTTCTCATCGAAGTCAACTGCGAGACCGATTTCGTGGCCAGGAACCATGATTTCAGGAAAATGACCAAGGATCTCTCTATGCAGATCGCGGCGGCCAATCCCATTTACGTTTCGAAGGAAGAAGTCCCCGAAGAAGCCAAAGAAAAAGAACGGGAGATCTTCCGTACCCAGGTCAAGGATAAACCGGATAACGTGGTCGAGAAGATAGTTGACGGGAAGATGGAGAAATATTTTTCCGAAGTATGCCTTCTCGAACAGCCTTTCATTAAGGACCCGAACATCAGGATCAAGGACCTTCTTACCCAGAGCATCGCGACCCTGGGCGAGAACATAAAGGTCAAACGCTTTGTCAGGTTCGAGGTTGGCGAAGAGAGCTAGTTTTTATTGAACGAAGGGCAGGAGCTTTAATGGCAAAAAAGAAACAAGCCAAAAGAGTTGTTCTCAAGATAAGCGGTGAAGCGCTCATGGGAGACCTGGGTTTCGGTATAGACCCGGATGTCAATAATTCCATAGCCGCCCAGATCAAGGAGATCCGCAGGCAGGGTGTCGAGATAGCTCTTGTAATAGGAGGAGGGAACATCTTCCGGGGTCTTGCCGCGGCCAGCAGCGGGATGGACAGGTCCAACGCCGATTACATGGGTATGCTTGCCACCATGCTGAACGGTCTCGCCTTGCAGGACGCCCTTGAAAGGATAGGGGTCGAAACAAGGGTCATGACCGCCATCGAGATGAGGGAACTTGCCGAGCCTTACATAAGGCGCCGAGCGGTGCGCCATCTTGAAAGAGGAAGAGTGGTAATATTCGTTTGCGGCACGGGAAATCCGTATTTTACGACCGATACAGCCGCGGCCCTCAGGGCCACCGAGATAGGCGCGGACATGATACTCAAGGCGACCAAGGTCGACGGGGTCTATTCAAAAGATCCCGTAAAGCACAAGAAAGCAAAGAGGTTCGATGAACTTTCCTACATGGAGGTTCTTCGCAAGAAGCTTAAAGTGATGGATGCCACTGCTGTAAGCCTTTGCATGGATAACGATATGCCAATAGTTGTCTTTAACATAAAGAAAAAGGGTAATATCAAGAAAGCCATTGAAGGCAAGAAGATAGGCACCACAATAAGTTGAGAGGTGAACTTATGCATGACACTGAACTTGGCAGAATATTGAAAGAGACCAGATCAAGGATGGATACCACGGTGGAAGCCGTACAGAAACAGTTCTCGACCATACGTACGGGAAGAGCGCATCCTCGTTTAGTGGAAGCGATACGAGTGGATTATTACGGCACGAAGACCCCGCTCAAGCAGCTTGCTAATATCACGACGCCCGAACCGCGGCTTATAGTAATACAGCCGTGGGACAAAAATTCCATGGACATGATAGAGAAAGCGATAATGTCCTCGGATGTAGGTATAACCCCGGTCAATGACGGGAAGGTCATTCGTCTTTCCATGCCCCAGCTGACCCACGAAAGAAGGGAAGAGCTGGCGAAGGTTCTGCACAAGATCGCTGAAGAAGGAAAGATATCGATAAGGAATTCAAGGCATCAGGCGATAGACGAGGCGGTTAAACTCGAGAAACAGAATAAGATGACCGAGGATGACAAGTTCGACACCAAGGACAAGGTCCAGAAACTGACCGACGAATACATCAAAAAGATAGATACCGCTCTTAAAGAAAAAGAGTCCGAAATAAAAGGCTAATGACCCGCTAGCTCATCCGGTAGAGCAACGGCCTTTTAAGCCGTGGGCGCTTGGTTCGAGTCCAAGGCGGGTCACCAT
>WJMH01000023.1 GCA_014728045.1 Candidatus Omnitrophota bacterium | reverse complement strand
TATAGAGAAGAAAGATCTGGAAAGAGGTCAGGTACTGGCCGCTCCGGGATCGATCACGCCGCACAAGAAGTTCAAGGCGGAGGTATACATCCTCAGCAAGGAAGAAGGTGGACGTCACACGCCGTTCTTTAACGGATACAGGCCGCAGTTCTACATCAGGACCACGGACGTGACCGGTGTGGCGAAGCTGCCTGAAGGCACCGAGATGGTAATGCCCGGCGACAACGTGACGCTGGAAGTCGAACTTATAACGCCGGTGGCTCTTGAGAAGGAGCTGAGGTTTGCCATAAGAGAAGGCGGACATACCGTGGGTGCCGGTGTTATATCGGAGATACTTGAATAGAAGTTAGGGCGCAGCGTATAAACGCTGCGCCTTTTTATCCATACGGGGATGAAATGGCAAAGAAAAAAGGCGCAACAGAGATCATAACCCTGCAGTGCGAAACCTGCAAACGCCGAAACTACACCACGAAGAAGAATAAGAAGAACAATCCGGATCGTTTGGAGCGGAAAAAGTACTGTAGTCATGACAAGAAACATACTCTGCATAAAGAGTTGAAAAGGTAGGAGAGTAGCTCAATTGGCAGAGCACCGGTCTCCAAAACCGGGGGTTGCAGGTTCGAGGCCTGTCTCTCCTGCCATCAAGATAGATGGGTTTCGGGCAAAGGAAAAGGGAAAAAGAAAACGCGAAGGTATATCATGATAAAGTTCGGCAAATTCGTGAGTCAGGTCAAGACGGAGATGCAGAAGGTCTCATGGCCTTCAAAAGATGAACTTGTAAGCTCGACCGTTGTAGTCTTAATTTCGACGATATTGATGGCTTTGTACATAGGCGTATGCGACCTGTTCCTTTCGCGGATCATTAACGTACTGATAAGAGGGGTCTTCTGATCATGGCTATGAAATGGTATGTAGTTCATACGCTCACTGGCAAAGAAAGCGTGGTTAAGAAATCACTTGAGAACCAGCTGGAGAGCGAACCCGAAAAGAAAAAGTTCATCAAGAACGTTCTCATCCCCACCGAGAAGGTGGCGGAAGTAAGGGAAGGAGAGAAGAAGATCACCGAGAGGAAATTTTTCCCGGGGTATCTGCTCATAGAGATGGAGCTTAATGACAAGACATGGTACTTGATACAGAACACACCCGGGGTTTCCGGTTTCGTGGGCACGAAGACCAGGCCCGTCGCGCTTGAAGATGATGAAGTTGAAGAGATTCTCAAGCAGACACAGGAAGCCAAAGAAAAGCCCGTACCAAAGGTTCTGTTCGCCCAGGGAGAATCGGTGAGGGTCAAGGACGGTCCTTTCAAGAATTTCACTGGTACGATTGAGGAAACTAACCTGGAAAAAGGCAAAATAAAGGTCATGATATCGATTTTCGGCAGACCGACCCCGGTGGAGTTGGAAGCCTGGCAGATCGAGAAAATGTAGATGGAGAAAAAATGGCGAAAAAAGTAAAGACACAGATCAAGTTGTACTGCCCGGCGGGCCAGGCAAATCCCGCACCACCGGTAGGTCCGGCGCTGGGACAGCACGGAATACCCATAATGGATTTCTGCAAGCAGTTCAACGACAGGACAAAGGACAGGCAGGGGCTGGTGCTGCCGGTAGTAATAAGCCTTTATGAAGATAGAACTTTTGATTTTATTATAAAAAGCCCTCCCGCGAGCGTACTGTTGAAAAGAGCGGCCGGCATAGCCAAGGCCAGCGGCAATCCCAAAGCCGAAAAAGTAGGGAAGGTCACCATTGACCAGGTCAAGGAGATCGTCAAGGAAAAGATGGAAGACCTTAACGCTGTTGATGAAAAGGGCGCGATCGAGATCATTAAGGGATCTGCGCGAAGCATGGGCATCGAAGTCGAAGAAAAATAGAAGGTGGATATAAATGGCTAACATGACCAAAAGACAGAAAGCGATAAAGGAACTTGTCGGCGAGAAAAATGAATATGACCTTAAAGAGGCCGTATCTCTTCTTAAAAAGGCTCCGTCGACCAATTTCGACCAGACGGTGGAAGTTGCCATGAAGCTCAATCTTGAACAGACATCGGATCCCATCCGGGGGGTTGTTTCTCTGCCTCACGGCACAGGCAAAAAGACCCGTATCGCGGTCTTTTGCAAGGGGGATTTCGAGAAAGAAGCTAAAGAAGCGGGTGCTGATTTCGTCGGAGGGGACGAACTTGTTGAAAAAGTTAAGGGCGGTTGGCTCGATTTTGACGTTGCGGTAACTACCCCTGATATGATGAAAGATCTTGCCAAGCTCGGGAAGATACTTGGCCCCAGAGGGCTTATGCCCAATCCTAAAGCCGGCACCGTAACCAAAGAGATAGCCAAGGCGGTGAATGAGTTAAAAGCCGGTAAGATCGAGTACAGGATGGATAAACAGTCAGGATTAAAGGGTCCGGTGGGAAAGCTTTCTTTTGATGAGAAGGCCCTTATTGATAATATTACTTCCTTTATTAAGGCGGTGATGGGCAGTTCCCCGAAATTGCAGAAGATACAGAATGTGAAATCCATAGCTATTAGCTGTACGATGGGACCCGGTCTCAGGCTAGACAAGAACCAGTTCAGGCAGGGATGATTAATTAGCTGTTTTTCAGAAAAAAGGAAATATCATGTCGGAAAAATACGGTAAGAAGGTCAGAGAACTGATGGTAAAGGAAATGAAAGATATCATTTCCGAGAAAAAAGGGTTCGTCCTATCAAATGTAGAGAACATAAAGGCCAATGAGATTGATGTTTTCCGCAAGAAGATGAGGCAATCCGGTTCGCAGTATATCGTAATCAAGAACAAATTGGCGAACATTGCTCTGAAAGAGTCGGGAGTTGATGAGCTGGCTTCGTCCATAGCCGATAAGAAAACCCACGGTATCGGTGTTATTGAAGATGATCCGGTGGTGATAGCGAAGATCATGTCCGAGTTCTCCAAAAAGAACAAAGGATTCAACCTTGATAAGGGTTATCTGGAGGGCAGGGTTCTTTCCGCAGAGAGAGTAAAAGAACTTGCGGATCTGCCCAGCCGGGAACAGTTGCTGGCTATGATAGTGGGTACAATGAACGCACCTATCTCGGGTTTTGTGGGCGTTCTCTCCTCGGTGCTCAGGAGCGTTCTTTACGCTGTGAACGCGATAAAAGAAAAAAAGGAACAAGCGGCGTAACCTTATTTATACATGCGTGCCGGTCGATGATGCTAAGGCCGGATGGTAGATAGAAGTAAAGCAAAAGCGAAAAATGATAAATCTAAGGAGGATTTAAAATGGCTGAGGAACAGAAAAAAGAACAGGCACAGGCTGAAGAGGCTAAGGCTGAGGCTCCGGCTGAGGAGAAGACCGAGGCTGCTGCTGAGGAAAAGACCGAAACTGCTGTAGCCGAAGAAAAGAAAGAGGCTCCCGCTGAGGAAGAGAAGCCGAAGGTGGAGCTTTCTGAAAAAATGGAAGGTTTGATCAAGAGCATAGAGGACATGAGCGTTCTTGAACTTTCCGACCTGGTTAAGGCGCTTGAGGACAGGTTCGGTGTTAGCGCTGCAGCACCCGCTATGGCTGTTGCTGCAGCCCCAGGAGCGGCTGGTGCCGCCGGCGGTGCCGAAGAAGAGGAAAAGAGCGTCTTTACAGTTGTTCTTGCTGATGTAGGCGCTAAGAAGATCAACGTTATCAAGGAGATCAGGGCTCTGACGAACCTCGGTCTCAAGGAAGCGAAGGATCTTGTTGAAGCGGCCCCTAAAGAAGTCGCCGAAGGCATTCCGAAGGACGAAGCCGATAAGATGAAGAAACAGCTTGAAGAGGCTGGCGCCAAAGTAGAGTTGAAGTAACATCACTCCATGCAGTAGCTATAAGCCGTGGGCCTTATTTATCGGGGCTTATGGCTTATAGCTCTCGGTGTTTTGTCTTTAGCATACTGTTTTTAGCGAGCAAACAAGGGGATGGATACAGAATGACCGTCAAACTCAAACGGAAAAGTTATGCCAGGCTTAAGGATGTGTACGATATTCCTAACCTGATAAAGATCCAGATAGATTCGTACGACGATTTTCTCCAGCGCTACACGTCCAAGACCAAAAGGAAGAATTTCGGTCTTGAGGCACTGTTCAGGGAAGTTTTTCCTATAGTGAGCAGGGATGGGACGTACAGTCTTGAATATCTTTATTATGATATCGGACAACCCAAGTATGATTCTGAAGAATGCAAACGGCGTTCTTTGACATATGCGGCGCCGCTCAGGATGAAGTTGCGTCTTAAGCTGGAAAACGAAATAAAGGAGCAGGAGGTATACGTAGGGGAGATACCTTTGATGACCGATGTGGGTACTTATATCATCAATGGCGACGAGCGTGTAGTTGTCAGTCAGCTTCATCGTTCCCCGGGCATATCTTTTGAAGAGACCAATGCAGCCGGCGGCAAGTCCATTTTCACCGCAAGGCTTATCCCGGACAGGGGAGCATGGATCGAATTCCTTTTCGACAAGAGCGATCTCCTGCATGTGTATATAGACCGCAAGAAAAAATTTCTTGCCACGACCTTCCTGAGGATCTTCGGGCTTTCACAGGATTCCGATATACTTGAAGCCTTTGGCGGGACCGAAGATATCACATTGACTCGTCAGAAACAGACTGAGGAGCTTATTGGCAGGGTTCTTGCTGAGGATCTCGTGGATGAACAGACATCCTCCATCATAGCCCAGAAGACCGAAAGGATAACACCTTCGGTAGCTGAACGTATATGGGACAGCAAGATACGCAAGGTGAAACTGCTCCAGGATGTTCCCAAAGAGATGGTGAGCACGCTTGAGCACGACGGCACCAAGACCAAGGAAGAAGCTTATCTGGACATATACCGCAAATTAAGACCCGGCGATCCTCCAACGCTGGAGTCAGCGCAGGCTCTTCTTGATCAGATGTTCTTTGATGAGAGAAGATATAACCTTACTGATGTCGGGATCCGAATGATAAACCGAAAGTTGGGTATTGACAGGCCGTTGGACAATCATCTTCTTGACGCGAATACGCTTGTCAAATCGATCCGATATCTGCTTGAGATAAAAGGCGGGACCAAAACAGTTGACGATATTGACCATCTGGGTAACAGAAGGGTCAGATGTGTTGGTGAACAGCTCTCCAATCAGATACGCATAAGTATGGCTAGGGTAGAAAGGGTGGCCAGGGAACGCATGAGCGTATATGAAATGGAGGATGTTATGCCGCATAACCTGGTGAACACGAAGCTTATCACCAGCGTTATACATGATTTCTTCGCCAGGGGAAGGCTCTCCCAGTTCATGGACCAGACAAACCCGCTCGCCGAACTTACACATTTGAGGCGTTTAAGCGCTCTGGGGCCGGGAGGCCTCAACCGTGAGAGGGCAGGGTTCGAGGTCCGGGATGTTCACTACTCGCATTACGGAAGATTGTGTCCCATTGAAACGCCGGAAGGTCCCAACATCGGGCTGATAAATTCTTTAAGTTCTTTCTCTGGAGTTGACGAGTATGGTTTCCTCGTAACCCCATACCGTAAGGTCGAGAACGGCCGCGTGCTCGATAAGGTGGAACATCTTTCTGCGGACATCGAGGATAACTACATCATAGCGCAGGCTAACTCGCAATTGGAAAAGGACGGCAAATTCACCAATGATAAGGTGTTCAGCAGGTTTAAATCCGATTTTATACTTGCCGACGCAAAAGACGTACAGTACATGGACGTATCACCGTTGCAGCTTGTAAGCGTATGTGCAGGTCTTATTCCGTTTTTGGAACACGACGACGCTAACAGGGCCCTTATGGGTTCAAACATGCAGAGGCAGGCCGTTCCGCTGCTTTTTCCCGAGGCGCCACTTGTCGGCACAGGTCTTGAGAAAAGGACCGCAGCTGATTCAGGAGCTGTAGTGACAGCCAAAAAAGAGGGTAAGGTCACCAAGGCTGACGGTTCCGAGATAGTAGTAGGTGTCGATAAGTATCCGCTAAAGAAGTTTGAACGGACCAACGCGAGAACATGCGTGAATCAGAGGCCGCTGGTTGAGGTTGGGGATAGCGTCAAAAAGGGAGACCCCATAGCAGATGGTATTTCGACGGAGACAGGCGAGCTCGCACTGGGCAGGAATGTCCTGGTCGGTTTCATGTCATGGCGCGGATTCAATTTTGAAGATGCGATCCTTATAAACGAGAACCTCCTTAAGAATGATGCCTACACCTCGGTGCATATACATAAGTTCGAGGTCGAGGCGAGAGACACGCGTCTTGGCAATGAGGAAGTAACCTGTGATATACCTAATGTTTCCGAAGACGCTTTGAAGAATCTTGATGCCAACGGGATTATCCGGATCGGTGCGGAGGTCGGACCCGGCAGTATACTTGTTGGCAAGGTCGCGCCCAAGTCCGAAACTGAGCTTTCTCCGGAGGAAAAACTCCTTCGTGCAATTTTCGGAGAAAAGGCCGGAGACGTGAAAGACGTGTCACTTCGCGTTCCTTCGGGGGTTGACGGCATAGTGGTGGATGTCAAGGAACTTTCTAGGAAGGTGACAAAGACGCGAACGAAGGAACAGAAAAGACAGGATTCAAAAGAACGCAAGATCGTCAAAGAAGGTTACGAGAATATTCTCCAACAGCTCGAGCAGAGAAAAGCGGAAAAAGTACACAAACTGCTTCTGGGCAACAAACTCATCAGCGATCTTGAAGATATGGAGACAGGCAAGAAGCTTATCAAATCAGGAAAGAAGATCACAGAAAAAGATCTTTCAAAATTCAAGAAAGCCGATCTCGAGAATGTTTATGTCGACGGTGATGACAAGCTTCAGGAAAAGATCAACGGTATAGTCATGACCATAAACGGTCAGATAGAACAGACCATGACAGAGCGGGACAGAGAGCTTGACCGTATCAAACACGGCGATGAGCTCCCTCCAGGGGTGCTTCGCAGAATAACGGTCTTTGTCGCCAGCAAGAAAAAACTGCAGGCTGGTGACAAGATGGCCGGGCGTCACGGTAACAAAGGCGTTATAGCGAAGATCCTTACAGAGGAGGACATGCCTTATCTGCCGGACGGCACACCGCTTGATATAGTTCTTAATCCACTTGGCGTTCCGAGTCGAATGAACATCGGGCAGCTTTTGGAAACACAGCTCGGGTGGGCGGCTAAACTACTCGACATGAAGATCTCCACCCCGGTATTTGATGGAGCAAGGGAAAAAGACATAGAACAGGCCATGAAAGATGCCGGGCTTCCTGTTTCCGGAAAGATTACCCTGAGGGATGGGTACACGGGCAAGCCTTTTGACCAGGAAGTGACAGTGGGTTATATCTACATGATGAAACTTGCACATCTTGCCGATGACAAGATGCACGCCCGGTCAATAGGACCTTACTCGCTGGTCACGCAGCAGCCGCTCGGAGGTAAAGCACAGTTCGGCGGCCAGAGGTTCGGGGAGATGGAGGTCTGGGCGCTAGAGGCCTATGGAGCAGCTTATACCCTACAGGAGCTTCTCACAGTCAAGAGTGACGACGTTGTCGGCCGTACGAAGATCTACGAAACGATCGTAAAGGGCGAAAACATGCTTGAACCCAGTACTCCTGAATCATTCAATGTTTTGATCAAGGAATTGCAGAGTCTGGGGTTGGATGTACATCTTGAACAAAAAGAAGAAGTCCAAGGAGAGGTGTAAGATTATGTTGCGTAAAGTGAACAAGTTCGATAATGTGCGGATACAGATAGCCTCTCCCGATAAGATCAAAGAATGGGCAACGCGTAAAGTCGGGAACAAGGGCGTTTTGTTCGAGGTCAAAAAACCCGAAACTATTAACTACAGGACCCTCAAGCCCGAAAGGGACGGACTTTTCTGTGAAAGGATCTTCGGTCCTACAAAGGACTTCGAGTGCAACTGCGGAAAATACAAGAGAATCAAGAATAAGGGGACCAGATGCGATCGCTGCGGCGTGCTGGTCACAAAATCGAGCGTCCGTCGTGACTGGATGGCATGTATAAAACTTGCGGCTCCGGTTTCGCATATTTGGTTCTTCAAGGCCATTCCTTCGCGCATGTCCAATATGCTCGATATGAAGATGAGGGATCTTGAACGGATACTGTATTATGAGCAGTATGTCGTGATCGATCCGGGCGAGACGCCGCTGAAGCTCCAGGAGATGCTCACAGAAGAACAGTACCGTGAAGCAAAAGAAAAATATGGAAACAAATTCAAGGCGATGATGGGGGCTGAGGCTATCCGTGAGCTTTTGAATCTCATAGATCTGGAAGCTGCCTCAGCGGAACTCCAGGCGAAACTGGCTGAGAAAAAGGATCTTAACACTAAGAAGAGGATTCTTAAAAGACTCAAAGTAGTCGATACATTTCTCAAGAGCGGGAACAAGCCTGAATGGATGATCATGGACATAATACCGGTCATTCCTCCCGACCTCAGGCCGTTGGTGCCGCTTGACGGCGGCAGGTTCGCTACTAGTGACCTTAATGATCTTTACAGGAGGGTCATAAACCGCAATAACCGTTTGAAGAAGCTGCTGGAGCTAAAGGCTCCTGATGTGATCGTGAGGAACGAAAAACGCATGTTGCAAGAGGCTGTCGATGCGCTCTTTGATAATGGAAGACACGGCCGCGAAGTGCTCGGCTCCGGGGGGAGACCACTCAAATCACTGGCCGATATGCTCAAGGGTAAACAGGGTAGGTTCAGGCAGAATCTTTTGGGGAAACGTGTCGATTATTCCGGCCGAAGCGTGATAGTCATAGGCCCAGAGCTCAGGTTGAACGAATGTGGTCTGCCCAAGATCATGGCTCTTGAGCTTTTCCAGCCGTTTATTATCCGTAAGCTCAGGGAAAAAGGGTTTGTCCATACCATTAAGAGCGCGAAGAAAATGGTTCAGCAGGAGAATCCCGAAGTATGGGACATACTTGATGAGGTCATCAAGGATCATCCGGTATTACTGAACAGGGCGCCTACTTTGCACCGTCTCGGTATTCAGGCGTTTCAGCCGCGTCTTATTGAGGGCAAGGCCATAAGAATTCATCCACTTGTGTGTGCCGCGTTCAACGCCGATTTCGACGGTGACCAGATGGCGGTACATGTTCCACTTTCGATGGAAGCGCAGATGGAAGCCAGGCTTATCATGAACGCCGCCAACAACATATTCTCACCCTCCAATGGCCGGCCTATAACAACACCGTCACAGGACATAGTTCTTGGTGCATACTACATAACCAAGTCCAAGTCCGGGTCAAAAGGAGAGGGTATAGAGTTTGCCGATAAGGGCGAGGTCATCATGGCTTACCAGAATGACATGGTGGACAAGTTAGCTCCGGTCAAGGTTCGTATAGACGGCGAGATCATCGAGACCACCGTCGGCAGGGTCATCTTTAATGATATGCTGCCGGAAGGTATGCCTTTCTACAATAAGCCGATGAATAAGAAAATGGTCAGCCAGGTTATTTCTGACTGTTATAATCTAAAAGGGCATGCCGCGACGGTTAAGCTTCTTGATTCGCTCAAGAAGCTCGGGTTTGAGGAGTCGACCCTTTCAGGGGCGTCCATGGCCGTATCGGATATCGTTATACCGGCGGAGAAACGGACCAAGCTGGACAAGGCTCAGGAACAGGTCGAAAAGATCCAGAGCCAGTACCAGAGAGGGTTTATCACCGACGGTGAAAGATATAATAAAATAATCGACATATGGACGCATGTTACCGAAGACGTCTCGAACCTTGTTTTCCGCAACCTCGATAGTTTCAACCCCGTCTTCATGATGGCTGATTCCGGTGCAAGAGGTTCCAGGCAGCAGATAAGGCAGCTCGCCGGGATGAGGGGACTTATGGCCAAACCGTCAGGTGAGATCATAGAGACCCCGATCACCGCGAACTTCCGGGAAGGTCTTACCGTGCTTGAATACTTTATTTCAAGTCACGGTGCGCGTAAGGGGCTTGCCGATACAGCTCTTAAGACAGCTGATTCTGGCTATCTTACACGAAGGCTCGTGGATGTTGCACAGGATGTCATAATCAGGGAAATCGATTGCGGAACTCTTGGGGGTATCACCGCAACCGCCATCATTGAAGGGGATGAGGTCGTTGTATCCCTCGCTGAAAGGATCGTCGGCAGGGTCGCGCTAGATAATATCGTTGACATCATAACAGATAACCTGATAGTAAAGGCCGGTGAGATCATTACCGAAGAACATGCAAAGGAGATCGAAAAATCCGGCATAGAAAAGATCCGCATAAGGAGCGTTCTCACATGTGAGTCGGAGCAAGGGGTTTGCGCAAAGTGCTATGGGCGCAATCTCGCCACAGGCAAGCTGGTCGAGATCGGTGAAGCCGTCGGTGTTATAGCCGCGCAGTCCATCGGGGAACCCGGCACTCAGCTTACGATGAGAACATTCCATATAGGCGGTACGGCCAGCAGGATCATTGAGCAGTCCTTTTTCGAGAGTAAAGAGGACGGTTTTATTAAGTACCATAACCTGAGGGTCGTTGAAAGTCGTCAGAAAGGCGTGTACGTCGTTCTCAACCGGAACGGTCAGATAAGCATTAACGAGCCGGACGGCAGAGAGATAGAAAGGCAGACGATACCTCAGGGGTCGAATATCTTCTTTGCCGATGGTGACAAGATAAAAAAAGGCCAGAAGTTCGCCGAGTGGGATCCATATATCGTGCCTATCCTCGCTGAGATCGGCGGGAAGGTGCAGTACGAAGACATCAAAAAAGATGTCACGATGAAGATAGAAAGAGATGCGGCTACCGGTGCCAGGAACAAGGTCATCATCGATCAGAAAGGGGACTATCATCCGCAGATACTCCTGATCAACGAGAAGAACGAGGTTGAAGCGATATACCCCTTACCGGTCGGCGCGCATATCACGGTCAAGGACAAACAGGATATAATGGCCGGCGACGTTCTCGCCAAGACGCACCGCGTGATATCCAAGACAAAGGATATTACCGGAGGCCTGCCGCGTGTTGCTGAACTCTTCGAAGCAAGAAAACCAAAGGATCCGTCAATAATCAGCGAAATAGACGGTATCGTGGAGTTCGGGGAGACCAAAAAGGGGCAGAAGAGGATAGTTATCGAGAGTGAGACCGGCATGAGGAAAGAATATGTCATTCCTCACGGCAAACACCTTAACGTTTACCGCGGAGACCATGTCAACGCGGGTGAACAGCTGGTCGACGGTCCGGTGGTCCCGCAGGACATACTGCGTGTTTCTGGGGAGAAGGCGCTGCAAGAGTATCTCCTTAACGAGGTCCAGGAGGTCTACCGTCTACAGGGCGTGCAGATCAACGACAAGCATATCGAGGTAATAATCCGGCAGATGCTGAAAAACGTTAAGATCACTGATTCGGGTGACACCGAGTTCCTCCAAGGCGATAAAGTGGACAAGTCCACCTTCAAAAGAGAGAACGCGAAGGTGCTTAAACAGAAGAAGAAGCCCGCTGCCGCTGAGCCCGTTTTGCAGGGTATAACCAAGGCTTCGCTCACCACCGAAAGCTTTATCTCTGCGGCCAGTTTCCAAGAGACCACCAGGGTGCTCACGGATGCGGCATCTACCGGAAAGATGGATTCGCTGAACGGGTTGAAAGAGAATATCATCATGGGCCATCTCATACCGGCGGGCACAGGGTTCATGAACCACCGGAACATAGATCTGGATAGAGAGCTACTGAAACCTGAACCGGAAGAAGAGAAGGAAGAAGGTGAGACTCTTGAAGAAGAAGAGTCTTGATTTTAACAAAAAAGGAAAAGGACAGATATGCCGACAATAAATCAGCTGATAAGAAAAGGCAGGAAAGTCATCAAGGAGAAAAGTAATTCTCCTGCATTGCAGGGATGCCCCCAGCGTAGGGGGGTCTGCCTGCAGGTAAGGACAAGAACGCCCAAGAAACCTAACTCGGCGCTCCGTAAGATAGCCAGGGTAAGGCTTACCAACAAGATGGAGGTGACCGCCTATATCCCTGGTGAAGGACACAATCTCCAGGAACACTCTATAGTTACCATCCGCGGTGGCAGGGTAAAGGACCTTCCCGGGGTCAGGTACCATATAATCCGAGGAACGCTGGACGCTTCGGGCGTCGAATCACGCAGACGCGGTAGATCCAAGTACGGGGCAAAAAAACCGAAACAGTAAATAAAAGAGGATAGTGATATGAGAAGAAGAAGAGCCGAAAGAAGAGAAGCAAGACCGGATCCCAAGTATCACAGCAAGCTGTTGGGCAAGTTCATCAACATGGTGATGGAGCGCGGTAAAAAGTCCATTGCGGAAAAGATCGTTTATGGTGCGCTGGATGTGATCAAGGAAAAGATCGCAGATAAGGATCCTCTTGAAGTGTTCACACAGTCTATAGAGAACGGTCGGCCCTTGCTTGAAGTCAAATCAAGGAGGATAGGCGGCGCGACATATCAGGTGCCTATAGAGGTAAAGACCGATCGGGGCCAGTTCATGGCCATGAGGTGGATACGGGATTTTGCCAGGAACCAGAAAGGCCGGCCAATGAAAGACAAACTGGCGGATGAGATTCTCGCCACTTACAATAAAGAAGGCTCTACGATTAAAAAACGTGAAGACACGCATAAGATGGCCGAAGCCAACAAAGCGTTCGCCCATTATAAATGGTAATTCGCTGAATGAAACAGATCGTTGAAAAGAAGCATATATATGCCGGGAATAACAGAAACATGGATAACATAAATAATATCAGGAACATAGGGATAATCGCCCATATAGACGCGGGAAAGACCACTACAACTGAACGCATTTTGTACCATACGGGCAAGATCTACAAGATGGGTGAAGTGCATGAAGGTACCGCCGTAATGGACTGGATGGAGCAGGAGCAGGAACGGGGCATAACCATCACTAGCGCGGTGACAAGCTGTGCCTGGAAAGACAAGATGATCAATATCATTGATACGCCCGGGCATGTTGATTTCACTATAGAAGTGGAGCGATCTCTGAAGGTTCTTGACGGCACTCTTGTTGTTTTCTGCGCCGTTGGTGGTGTACAGCCTCAGACCGAGACAGTGTGGCGACAGGCCGATCACTATGAGGTGCCGAAGATCGCTTTCATCAACAAGATGGACCGAGTGGGAGCCGATTTTTATAAGGTGATGCTCGATATGCACAAGAAACTAGGTGCGAACGCGCAGCCTATACAGATACCCATAGGCAAAGAGGATAATTTCAGGGGAATAATCGACCTTATAACCTGCAAAGCTTACATTTTCGGGGAAGAGGGCGACATGGGAGAGGTGACAGAACAAGATATACCGGAGGACATGAAAGATATTTCCAGTCACTGGAGGCATAATCTTATAGAGAAACTGGGTGAAGTTGATGATGAGGTCCAGGAGATGTATCTGATGGACAAGGGGATATATCCTGACCAACTCGTGAAATTTATAAGGCGAGTGACCAATAAGAACCTTTTCGTCCCAGTCATGGTCGGCTCTGCGCTCAAAAATAAAGGCGTTAAATACGTTCTGGACGCTATATGCGATTACCTTCCATCTCCGCTTGACGTTAAGCCCCCCAGGGCCACCTCACTTAAGAATATGGAAGACTACGAGATCAAGCCCGATGAGAAAGAGCCGCTTTGCGCGTATGCCTATAAAGTGATGACAGATCCCTATGTGGGCACCCTGACATTCACGCGTATTTATTCGGGCAAATTGGAGTCTGGCACATATGTATATAATTCAACCGTCGGGAAAAAGGAAAGAATAGGGCAGATATTGAAGATACACGCCGATCAGCGGGAGATGACCCAGACCGCCGGACCCGGTCAGATCGTGGGTCTCGTTGGGCTGAAGAACACTTCAACGGCGCACACTCTCTGCAGTGAGGGACAGCAGTTGACGCTTGAGAGGATCGACTATCCTGAACCGGTCATATCCATGGCGATAGAACCGGAGACAAAAGCGGACCAGGACAAGCTGAGCGAGGCGCTGAAAAAGGTAGAGAACGAGGACCCGTCCTTCAAGGTGGCATACAACGAGGAGACGGGACAGACCCTTATAAGCGGCATGGGCGAACTTCATCTGGAGATAATCATAGACAGGCTCAAAAGAGAGTTCAGGGTTGGCGCGAATATAGGTAATCCCCAAGTTGCCTACCGTGAGACCATAACCAGGCCCGTTGAGGCTACGGGGAAGTTCATTCAGCAAAGCGGAGGCCGAGGTCAGTACGGACATGTGGAACTCAGGGTGGAACCCGCCGAGCCCGGATCCGGCATAATCTTTGAGGAAGAGATCAAGGGAGGCGCAGTTCCCAAGGAATATTTCAAGGCCGTTCAGCAAGGTGTAATGGGCGCTTCAAAAACAGGGACCCTGGCGGGATATCCGGTCACTGATATCAAAGTGACACTTTACGACGGAAGTTATCATGAAGTTGACTCATCGGAGATGGCCTTCAGCAACGCAGGGTCACTGGGTTTGAGGAACGGTCTTTCCAAGGCTAAACCGGTTCTTCTAGAGCCGATCATGAAACTTGAGGTTACGACACCTGATGAGTACCTTGGTGATGTGATAGGCGATATGAACATGAGAAGGATCAAGGTTGAGAACATAGAACAAAAGGGAACGACCAAGATCATTCAGGGAGCTGCTCCACTGGCGCAAATGTTCGGTTATGCAACGGCTTTAAGAAGCTTGACACAAGGCAGGGCAACGTATACAATGGAGCCTTCTTTCTATAAAGAAGTGCCTAAAGATATAATGGAGAAGATAACCGGGACAACTTCAAGTTGAGTGAAGAAATACTAAGTTTAAATTAAATTATATTATTTACAAGTAATTTAAGGAGGGAATGATGGCCAAGGAAAAATTTGAACGAACAAAACCGCATTTGAACATCGGCACGATAGGTCACGTTGATCACGGGAAGACTACCCTTACGGCGGCGATAACGATGTATCTGGCGAACAAGGGGCAG
>WJMH01000022.1 GCA_014728045.1 Candidatus Omnitrophota bacterium | reverse complement strand
GCCTTACTATATTGTATACTGCTGAATCTGTTGAAGTCGAGCTAGTTGACTTCGTCGATGAAATTATTTAGCACGATCTTGCCGCTGGATAGTCTTTGTTGTAAATAACCGAATGTGTGGTGATCTGCCATCTGCCCCCCCTAATTCAGAGCATTTCAGGCCTTAGGTGTTTGATCTAAAACAATATCCTTACTACGGATATTTACATACTTTTACATCGACATGAAGTTATTCTGGAAACAGATGGGTACAGTTCGAGCACTAAAACTCATGTTGTATAACAGCTTTTGGACCTCTCAATAAAAATTTTGTCTCGCTTCCCTGGTCTGCAGGATTCCGTTTATCCGGTTCCCTTTTATGTATCGTATGCGAACAACCTACTATGGTAAACGTGACAGTTGTTATTATCAAACTGTAGATCAAGATCCTTCTCATGCCTGAAAGCATACCCCATAAAAGAATTATTTGCAAAATATTATGTAGTGCTGTTAATTAAATCCACTGACATCGAATTATCTCAAAAGAAATTCAAAAAGTGTAATAAAAGGGCGGAAAAAGAGAGACATTAGGAATTCAATATTTGTTTCGTAAATTATTACTTGGAAAGAATCTGCGTAAAGCGCCCTGTTGGCCTCGCTTAGGGTCGCGTATAATTGCTAGATGTGAGCTTTAAGACGCGCCGTTCTTTCTCGCGCTTTTACACGAGCTGGACGAGCCAGAACGGGGCCCCTCCGTAAGACAACGGCTTGATATCACGCGCGCGGGTAGAGTCGGCAAGCCCGTAGCGCCCAATTTTCTTCATGTGCTTGCTCCACGCCACGGACCCTTCGCTTGGGTCAATCTCGCCCTTGCCAATGCGAGTTGTAAGCACTATCTCGCAATCGGGCCTCAACAGGCCCCTTTCGGTGACATCGTCGATCTCATGGGAAAATGCCTCTCTTTCATAGCCCACAAGCACCGCGATATTGAGGGCCTCGGCGATCCTTTTCCTAGCGGCCTCCCGGCCCCTGATCTCTTCGTACTTTTCGGCCTGTTCACGGGCCCTTTCCTCTTGTCTCTTTTTCTCGGCTTCAGCGGCTTTCTCTCTCAGCTTATCGTTAAATCCTCTTTTCTGGAATTCTCGCTCAAGAAAAGGCACCATTTCAGCGGCATTTTCCCTTGCGAAGTCAAGTATGGTGCGGTCTCCGTGCTTGTATTTATCCTCGTCGGTTTTGAATAAACTGTATTTCCCGGGGTTTTCGTACATGGAAGCGCCGTGATCGAACAAAAGGGACACCATTTTCCTATTGTTGTTTCTGCAGGCGGCCTTAAGAGCGGTGTTCTTTTTGTCCTCCGCAAAATTGGGATCCACCTTGTGATCCAGAAGTAATTTCAACATGTCTATCCGGTTCAGTTCGGCGGCGGCTACGTGCGCGTATTTATATTTAAGCCTGGGATAAGCCCATTTATAGACTTTCCCGTAAGCGAAGCGTTCTCCGTAAGGGGATATCCGCAATATTTTGAGGAAAAACCACAGTTTTCTGACGTTTCCGGACAGTACGGCCCGAACCGGCGCCACGTCGCGGAAAACCTTGTATTTAATGTAGGTCAGCGCCCCGCCGGCGAGAATACCCGCTATAACTGATCCGGCAACTATGCCCCAAAAAGCTCCCACGTGATGAGTCCTTGCAAGTTATAAGTTGTAATTTGTAAAGCGCAATGTTAACACATCGTCTCTGGTAAGAAGAACCGCTGTGTCACCTTTAAAAACAGCTAACCTCTTTATTATAGAACGTTTAGACCTAAGGTCAAGGGGATTAACTGCTTGATGAAAATGTATGCCGGAGAGAGGGATAGGACTGCTCGCCTCTTATCTTATTCATTTAATCTCTTACTTATCTTGGGAGTCTCCTATGGGGGCCTATAGGGGTCAAGTGTTAATACTTCACTTTAACAAGCATTTCTACCGCACTATAAAACCCTTCCTTATCTCTCTGCGACCGTTCAGGCTCTTATGGATCGGCCCATGTGTTTCCGCATTATCGCATTATGTCCGCAACGGGATTTAGAGTAAGTGGTTAAGACTTGATCCCCGTTTGATTGGTTCCATATCCATCCAACCTTAATTAGACCGGTTTGACAAAGCTTTTTTCGATAAGTATACTTAAAAAAGACTCTTTTGTAAGCTTGTAATACCAATAAACCCTAGAAAAGAGGAGTACTATCATGAACTCAAAAACCAAACTTATCACAGCGGCTTTTCTTATTTTCTGCGTGGACCTGGCTGCCAATGCTGTGAACAGCATGGGTTTCTCCTGGATATACAAGATCCCTCCCACGGACATATGGGATTTCCCCATAACCGTCCCGAAAGTGCTGATCTCACTGACGGCTGATTATCTCTGGAATATCGTGATCGTCATCTGGTTCTTATTTTTTATTTCTTCGTCAATTACGAACAACTTCAGCAAGAATAAAAGCGCTGTAATATTTGGTCTTTTGCTCATAGGCTTCTGTCTCGGCGACTGGATCTCGAATTTCTGGGCAATCCTGAAGATACCTACAGCCGTAACAGTTTACTGGATAGCTCTTACAGTAGTCATGAACCTTTCTAAAAGTTTTATCTTATCATATTATTACGGCGGGAAAAACGCCCAGCTGTAATAACTAAAAGAGCAAACTGACACATATCAAGGGCGGGATAAACATCATTATAGTATAGAAACGTGTCACTGGATGTATGTTGTCCGTGCAGGTATAGATCCTGTTTCCTACAATTTATGGATATATTTCATGGCTCACTTTTAGACGAATATTAAGCCTATGCCAAATATTTTAGGAGATTTATTCATTGGGTTTTCTGCTAGTGGGTTGTAAAACGGCGGAGGGGGAGGAATTAGATAACTACTCCCCCATCTTCTCTAATTAAGTATACTTGCGGGATCGCAAACGTCAATGTGTTAAATTTGTGACAAAATTTTTATCCACTTATCGTTTTTGTAATAGTAACTATACCCAAGATTATGCTCAATATCGCTATGGCTATTTTCAATTTTTTTTCAGTCATTTTCTTCACACTTTTTACAGAAAAGGGTATGGACGCAACCGCCCCAACAGCAATAAAAGGGGCTAATCGTAAGTCTAAGGAGGACTTTGAAATCAACAGGTACGATATTATCCCTACAGCACAAGTTAACCCCTCGGCTAATGAAGTAATCCCAACAGCGCTTTTACCCTCAACACCTGAAAGGATCTGCCCACTGGTTACTACCGGGCCATAACCCCCGCCACTTATGCCTTTATTAAATGATGCAACTAACCCTAAATTTACTATTTTCCTCCATGAAAATTTAAATTGCCTGTTGAAGCATATTAGAATAATAATCCCCATCATTAGCACCACAGCGCCTATGTAAACTTTGACCCAATATTTAGGCAAATTAACCGCTATAAAAGTGGAAAAAATAGTGCCTATTATACTGCACAGCGCCAAAATCAAAGCCACCTTTAAATGTATGGGTATATTTCTACTAAGGCTTTGAATATACCCGAAGGACTTTAATTCCTCCTTAATTGCCGCCAAATCAATTATTTTAGGCTGAAAATTCACATTTCCTTCTTTGTGGTGAAAATACCCTGCTAATAACCCGGTAATCAATTCAGATATCAGGACAACCGGAACTACCTGTAACGGTTCATATCCAATAATTAAAAGTACGGGTGTCACTGTCGTTCCATATCCCATACCAAGCGTGGAGTCCATATACTCGCAAAAAAAGGCAAGAAATACTATTCCCAGAATAGTGCCTAATGACAATTCGAACATCCTACCAACCACCTTTTTGATGCTTCACAGCAAATCGGATATTTTTATGCTTTCAACTTTTTTGGAAACATAATCTCTGATCTCTTTCATAACATTAATAACTTTATTCTCCTTTTCTAGTGGGTTGCTTTCAAAAAAATATTTACTCACAGATAACGTCGGAGCCAGCGCCCCATCCATTAATCTCACGACCTCAGCTAGACTTATCTTCTCCGGTTTCTTGGCAAGCATAAAACCTCCGTTTGCCCCCCTCCTGGTTTTAATGTACCTTGATTGCCTTAAAGCATTGAATATTTGTATCAGATACTTTTTGGAAAGATCATACTTCTCTCCTATTTCTTCCATCTTCACATATCCGTTGTCCTTTCTCCTGGCAAGATGGATCAATGCCAATAAGGCGTACTCACTCTTTGTAGTCAGCTTCATATTGCCCCCCCTTTTTTTGTGTAGTTTGTATATTTACTTAATATACAATAAAAGTGATAAAAAAGCAAATTTAATTAAATAAACAAAAATATCAAAATTCGCAAAGATTTTAGACTTTGAAGATCTCTTAACAGGTAAAGTTAATACTTAAAATGATTGATTTTAGGAAGTTCTAAAATATAACTGACGGAGAGAGGAAACAGGAGACATGTCAGCATAGGTCGTTATAAATACTTTTTTTGCAACCGAACCCCGCGCTTGCCATACAACTTTTTTACAATTTCCCTGATAGTTTCGCTTAAAAAATCAGTGTTTTACTAAACGTTTTTCTGCTGATATTAACTTATCTAAAAAGTCGCCTTTATAGAAAGCTTTTGACCATTTTTTCATCAAAATCCATCCCCCAAATCTAACCAGAGACTGCCTCCAAAAACGATACCATCTTCGCCATCCATGTTTTATATTATGGGGAGAAAGAATTATCCCTGGAGTCAATAGAACATTTATCCCCACCATAAACATATTCTTAAAACGGAAGATCCCTCTCATTATTTCCATTGTTGACTTCTGCATCTCTTTAGATGTCATGGGTTCGTCGGGATGAAAAACGGGGAAGTTGCCATCATAATATTCCCAGCCTACATCTTCAATAGGATATATCCTGTTCTCGCTTTTAAGTCTTTCCCTTAACTGGGTACCCGGAAGCGGTATAGGCAACATGACTTGAACAGTATCGAGTCGTGCTTTATTAATAAATTGTTCAAAACGTTTTACTCTCTCCTTTTCCGACATCTTAAAATCAACACCTGCCTTCATTGGATATCCGAAAATAAACATTCCATGTATCAAGAATCCTGCTTTGCGGAATATCTTTGTAAGATAAAGCATCTCTTCAGGATCAAGATGTTTTTTCATGACCTTTAGTTCCTCTTCAATCGGCGACTCATACCCAATAGCTATAAAACTGATCCCTGCCTGGCGCATCGCGGAAAGAAGCTCAGTATCCTTTGCCATGTCTAATCTTATCTGCACACCGACATCCAGTCTTACGCCTATGGCCTTTTGATAATCTCTCAGCATATTACAAAACCTGATGGTTTCGGACCTTTGCTGGCCAAAAAGATCATCAACTACAAAAAATTTCTTTGCCTTTGTCGTTTCGACAACATTTGTTATTTGTTCCATTAATCTTTCCACGGAAGCACATCTTGGTTTTCCCTTAACTGCGCAGAACTCGCAATCCATACCACACCCTCTTATTCTCCCGACAGGATACACCACTATCTTTGCGCACCTCACTAAAGAGAAATCAGGTAAAGGTAATCTGTCGAAATCGGTTATGGGTTTTCTTGCCGGCGTACGGATTATCTCACCGTTCTGCTTGTAAACTATACCCTGCACTTTTGCCAGATCACCTTTTTTCATAAGGGTTCGTAAAAGTTCTTTTATGGTCTCTTCCCCTTCGCCTATAACTATGTAATCAACGCCCGATGAAAGAGCTTCTTCAATGGTCTCGTCAA
This sequence comes from Candidatus Omnitrophota bacterium, assembly GCA_014728045.1. Taxonomy (NCBI): domain Bacteria; kingdom Pseudomonadati; phylum Candidatus Omnitrophota; species Candidatus Omnitrophota bacterium. Next base: position 152,637 of record WJMH01000022.1, on the reverse strand, counting down.
CAAAATGGTGCCCCCCGGCAATGGTTGTTATTCCTTTATTTTTGTAAAATTTAGCTATTTCATAAAGCCTGGGGATCGTGCTCGTAAGCCCCCCGTAAAGTCCCACAACATCCGCGGGCCTTAATTTTTGCAAGAACTCATGATCCGCGCCACCCGATCCGGATTTGGGACCATACCTCCTGAGATTATTTTCATCAATAACTTCTGCGCCCCATCTTTCCATCTTATTAACCGCAGTCGCCACGCACACGGGTCCTAAAGGGGTTGTCCTACCAGCATTGAACGAATAGACATTAAACGCCGGGTAAGCCGGATCTACTATCCTGAATCTGTATCTTTTCTTTAACGGATCGATCATTTTCTTAAGTAATCCTTTTTTACTTCCCCAGCAATCCGGGAATATTATTTGTTTCTAAAAGGATAACAAACCCTATAATTACAACTGTTACCGCTGACATAGCCGCCCACTCCGGGATATGCAATATCTCTGGCAAGTTTTTTTTGCCGAAATCACCTATGTGCAATATTTTCCCGTTCAGTGAAGGAAAAATTCTCGAAAATATCCAGGATCCGGCTAATAGCCCGGCTATACCTCCAAATAGCGCGTCCAGATTGCCCTGTGCAGCTGCCCCGGATACGGTTCCGGGGCAATAACCTAGAATTCCCATACCTACCCCGAACACAAGACCACCGATCAAGGAAGACCCGATCGCGCCGGGCTTGATGTGCAACTCCACAAGAGCTGCTTTTTTCAAAAAATATATGCCCCACATACCTACAAGGATCGCTGAAAGCATTATCTTTATCACCCGGAAATCTTCAAGAAGCAATTGCCCTATCATCACGTCATAACGGGTAACACCTCCTTTTTGAAGAAGAAATCCGAAACAGATACCGAATAAAAAGCCCATTAAAAGCTGTAACATTTTTTTATTACTATTTTCTAGTTTCATTGTTTCTCCCGGTTAAAATAATGCGTATATAATATGAGCCGTTAAAACACCAGTGATAAAAAAACATATAACGGCTATCCAACTGCTTACGGCCAGCTGTAATGTGCCGCTTATGCCGTGCCCGCTGGTACAACCACCCGCCCACCGCGCTCCTACCTGCATTATAATCGCGCCGATGAAGGCCGCGGCCCAACGCAGTAAAGGCGTATTACCAAAAGACGCTTCCCAGCGGCCGGGCACCCAATCGAGAGCAAAAACCCCGGATAATTTGGAAGATAGAAAAGCTCCTAATATAAGTCCGGCGACGAGCATCCATTCCCAATCTATCGATGGGGAATATTTCCGGTAATATTCGTTCTTTTTCTCAACATTGTTATCCAATTTTTTCTCAATAAGACCACAGGTCCTGACATAAGCCGTGGACACCCCCAATGCCTTGTTCGAAATAAGAAATGTTATCCAGCTCAAAACCCCTATCAAACTGCCCGTCACATAAGGAGACCACATATCCATTGTCAACCACTTCATCATGCGCTTTCTCCTTTTTTTATTTTTCTATCGGACAACCTATGGCGGAACATGCTTTGATCGACCCCAGACAGTCCTCAACCTTATCGTAACCGTTTCTCTTTAATATTGACGCGGCTATAATAGCCCGTCTGCCGCTTCCGCAGAAGGTAACCACAGGACGATCTTTAGATACCTTATCCAGATGTTTTTCGATATCCCCCAAATAAATATTTACTGCCTTTGGAAGATGACCGGATTCGAATTCACCTTCCTTCCTGACATCAAGAAGAGTAAGCTCCTCCCCCCTATTTATCCTTTCTACCAGGTCTTCAGCGTGAACAGCAGGCACTCTGTCGAATTTGCGTCCGCTCGTTTCCCACTCGTGCAGGCCTTTATCCAGATATGCCTGTATATTATCATATCCCATCCTCAGCAGGTATCTTACGGCCGTATCTACCTGGCTCTCGTTCTCGACGACAATTCCGATCGGCTTGTCATATGAAACGAACCAACCTCCATAAGAAGGGAACATCCCCAGAGGAATGGCCAGACTTCCGGGAATGAACGCTCCCGCAAAAGCTTCAGGACTGCGCATATCTATAACTACCATATCCTTCTTTTCGATAGCTTCCGTGAACTCTTTCGCACCCATAGGTGCCGGTAACGGAAGCCCGCACATCTCAGGAGCCCCATTCTTATTGTACTCCTCCATTTTTTTAAAATATGGCGGCAGGGGATGTTTTTCCTGCGTTTTATGTCTTATGAACTCCTCTTTATTCATCTTAAGCATCGGGTTGTTCCTTATTTCGTATCCGATAGTCGAGAATTCCCGGGTCGCCAGTCCTGCACCGCACACCGAACCTGACCCGTGGGCGGGGTATATAATAACGTGTTCCCCGAGCGGAACAAGTTTTTTAAAAATGCTATCATGAAGAAGCCCGGCAACTTCTTCTTTTCTGTCCGGGAAAAAATCCGTCCTTCCCACATCACCTATAAACAGGGCATCACCCGTAAAAACACCTACCGCGTCTTCTCCGGATTTTTTATCGTAAAGAACGATCGAAATGCTTTCGAAAGTATGTCCTGGGGTTTCGAGCACCTTTAACCCCACGCTTTCCAGTTCGAAAGTTTCCCCGTCGGACACTGCCGTACCATATTGAAAATCCATGTTCGCGCCATGAAATATTCGCGCGCCTGTACGTTCCGCAAGCGAAACTGAACCTATAACGTAATCCTCGTTCCGATGCGTTTCAAAAATATGAGTGATACGCATACCCTTATTAGCTGCTATCCGTTCATATATATCATGGTCGCGGCGCGGATCTACTACTGCCGCTACGTTCCCGCTGCCGATAAAATATGACAGATGGGCTAGGCCTTCCGATTTGATCTTCTGTAAATACATATGTGCATCCTTTTTATTCTTTTTGAATATAAGCATCAAACGCTATCAAACACTGTACATTATATTTATGTGTCGTTCTTTTCCTATCGGTTATATCCACTTTATATTGACTATTTTCTACTTGCAGAGGCAACCAAAATCATGCCCCGGAAATGCGGGTGAGTCGAATGAAGAGAAAATACTTATTTCCTCCAGGGGCACTACTTAAAACAAACAAAAGAAGATAAAAGAAAAGACTCAAACCCTTATTCTGAAAGAGTTTGAGCCTTATTCTATGATGATCAGGCAACTTATGAAAATGCCTGTTTTATCGCTGGCGGAGAGGGAGGGATTCGAACCCTCGGTAGGGTGTTACCCCTACGACGGTTTAGCAAACCGTTGCCTTCAGCCAGCTCAGCCACCTCTCCGTATTAAAAAAGGTATGTTTTAATCTCTTTTCGCGAGGAAGAATTCCTGTATTACCGTCCGGCATTCGGGTTCCATTATGCCCCCTGTAACCTCAAGGGTATGATTAAATAGACCCGGTTTAGTCAGATCCACCGCCGAACCGCAGGCACCCGTCTTGGAATCGCTTGCCCCGTATACCACGGATTTAAATCGTCCCAGAATAAGCGCCCCCACACACATCGAACAGGGCTCAATTGTAACATAAAGTACGCACCCGTTCAATCTTTCATTTCTAAGGTGCGCGGCCGCCTGCGTGATAGCTATCATCTCCGCGTGCGCGGTGGGATCCTTCAGCATTTTTATCTGGTTATGGGCCCGCCCTATTATCTCCCCTTGATAAACTATCACGCATCCAACGGGTACTTCATCCTCGTCAAAAGCTTTATAGGCTTCGGTAAGGGCCTGTTTCATGTATATTTCATGTATGTTCATTATCACCACCTGAGACTGAGTTTACATGTGGTTATCGACTCGGAGTAATCAGTATCCACCGTAAAACGTCCTGTTCTGCTTCCTCTAAGACCCAGTATCCGGGGGATAACCGCTGATTCCTCCAGGGCGACCGTATTGCCGGCAGAATCCAAAAATTCGGCGACCACCACAACTCCCGCTAACGTAACGTTCTCCAAGGGCTCCACGGTACCGCTGATATAGAGCTTATCCAACAGACCGGACCCGGTCCGTTTCCTGACGTGGGCCGGGTAAATATCCCCTATACCCAAACGCTCATAAGTATTTACCTCCACCTTGATCCGGTAGGAGAATTCCGGTTCGGTGCTTCTTACATCCAGTACCATTACCCTGGAAAAACCCCCGGCGTAAGAAACCCCCGCCTGGATAAATAAATAGATCACTGACAGCGTTACTGCCCATATTCTTCTCATTCGCATGATAATACCCCCACAGCGTGTGATATATCAGAGTCCGCATTAATGACCGGATAGAATGTGATTCTGCACTTTTTGCTCTTGCCTCCGGCATTTATGGTGATTTCACCCCTCTCGATAGCTTTTCTTCTTCTTTGGAGTTCCGAGAAAAGATCCTCGGGGGCTACCCCCTGGAGAACACCGCTGCAAGTATATCCGAGAATGTCTTCCCTTGTAATATCCATCTCCCCGAGAAGCGCGCTGTTACAGTCAACAAGGCGCCCATACCTGTCCATGACCAACAGCGGTTCAGCGGACATTTCCAGCAAAAGGTCTTTCATCCCGGACAGGGAACTTATCTTCAGCGACTTTTTCCGGTTCAGCTTCTCCAGGTGGAATACCAGGAAGTTCACCCTCTCCCCCAGCCTGCCGAGCTTGCCCAGGTGTTCTCCCACATCGTATTTGCCGTAGGAGGAAAGCTGTATAAGCTTATCGAGACGCTTGAGGATATTGTTGCTCATCCTAACGAAATTGACCAGAAAGAAGAACACGATCATCATAAGCACGATAGAGGCGAAAATAAAGTTCTCCATCTCATACTTGACGTCGAGGTCCGTCGTCTGATCGACATGCCTGAGGGCGTAGAAGAACTTGACCTCCCCGAATATGACGATCAGGCAGAATAGAACCGTCAATATGAAAAGATACCTTTTCTTTACGAGTATCATCTTATATCTCCTTGAGTTTCTCTATGTCCTTCGGCGACCCGAGAACGATCAGTACGTCATCCACCTTGAGCTCTTCGTCCGGTTTCGGCGTGAAAACGAATTCCTTCTTCATGGGGTTGCCCATGTCGTCTATATCGATCTTGGAACGTCTTACCGTGATGATATTGACATTGAACCTCTTTCTGAGTTCGAGCTGCGAAAGCGTTTTCCCTATGAAATTCTCCGGCGCCCGCATCTCGGCTAGCACCTGGTCCTCGGATATGGGAACCACATCAACTATGTCCGGGGCTATTATCCGGTTGGCCAGTCTCTGTCCCTGGTCGACCTCGATATTGATGACCTCGGTCGCACCGATCTGCTTGAGGACCTGCGCGTGGACATCGCTCATTGCCCTGGCGATGATATAAGGAACCCCTATCTTCTTGAGAAGGATAGTGGTAAGAATACTGCCTTCCATGTTGTCCCCTATCGAGATTATAGCGACATCCGTATCCTGAAGTGCCGCGTTCCTCAGGGCGTCTTCGTCGGTACTGTCCAGAAGCACCGCCTGCGTCACGCTGTCCCTTACCCGGTCCACGTTCTTTTTATCGATATCTACCGCTATTACCTTGGCTCCCTTCTTCGAAAGCACGCTGCATATCTCCATACCGAACGTACCTAACCCGAACACCGAAAATATTTTTTCCTTTGCCATTTTATTTTCCTCCTATCCTATGCTTACCTTCCCTTCGGGGTAGCTTATACCGTATCGCAATGTTTTCTGGGAGATAGCCGCCACCACTGTAAGCGGCCCCACCCTGCCTATGAACATAAGAGCTGTTATCACCATTTTGCTGAAAGCGGTCAGTTTCGGCGTAATACCCGTGGAAAGCCCCACAGTGCCGAAAGCGGAGAACGATTCGAAGACGAGCTCATGGAAAAGTTTGTCATGTTCGAACAGCATAAGCAGAAGCGCTCCGGAGAATATCACCGACGCTGAAAGCAGGACCACCAGAAAGGCCTGATTGATGAGGTCCTTCGATATAGTGTGTTTGAGCAGAACGACTTCATCTTTGTTGTTGAAGACCGAACGCACATAGGCCCAGACCACACCGACGGTATTGACCTTTACTCCTCCCGCGGTGGACCCGGAAGCCCCTCCTATGAACATGAAAAGTATCATCAGGATGAAGGTGCCTTTATGCAGTTTGGAAATATCCATCGTGTTGAACCCGGCCGTTCGCAGCGTGACCGTCTGGAAAAATGATTCAAGGTACTGCGTCTGGATGCTGTCGGTGAGTATATTTTTGTGCTCGATCTTGTATATGACAAGGGTCCCTATAAGAAGAAGCGTTGCTGTAGTATAGAGCACGATCTTGGTATTGAGAGTGAGTTTTTCGATCTTTTGCGTCCTGTCAAGAAACCTTTTCCGAAAAGACGTCTTGAGGTGCCTTGCCGAATTGGTTATTACGCCGAAACTTATGCCGCCTGCTATGATAAGACCGGCTATCACGAAATTAAGAAAACCGTAAGACTTGAACGAAGCCAGGTTATCCGAAAATAGAGCGAATCCTGCGTTACAGAACGCCGAAACCGCGTGAAAGATCGAATAAAAGGCCGTGCTTAGTATACCCCCCGTCGTGGACTTGAAAGCCATGAAAAGAAGGACAGCGCCAGCAAGCTCGAAAAGAAGAGTTAGAAGCACTATGTTCTTGACGCCCCTTGCCAGATTACGGGAATCGTTCTCATCAAGCATATAGGATACCATGAGCCTGTCCTCGAGGGTAAGCTTCCTTCCCACGATAAACCCCGTGAAATAGGCGAATATCATTATCCCGAGTCCCCCGAACTGTATGAGCAGCATGATAACGATCTGCCCCAGGACAGAGAAACGCGTTGCCGTATCCACCACGATAAGCCCCGTCACGCATGTCGCGGAAGTGGCGGTGAAAAAGGAGTTCACAAACCCCATCTGGCTTCCGTCGCTGGTGGCGTAAGGGGTCATAAGCAGGATAGTTCCGGTCACGATTATGGCTATGAAACTGAACATAATGGTCTGCGCCGGGTGAAGGCTCAGCTTCTGAATGACGTATTTTACAGTATTTACCCTGGTGAACACCTTGAGTGCGCTTATGATGGTTATGGCTATTATGAGCTTGACGGGTATACTATGACCCTGGAAATCATCGATAAAGAAATGATAATACTTAAAGGCGAAGAACATGACGGAGGCGACCGCGGCCAGTGCGATCTCCAGAATATTCCGTCTGATGAACTCCTTCTTATCCGGCGCCTTTAGAATGCCGGCAGCAGCGGCCGTCACAAAAAGGAAAAAGATGGCAAAATCGAGAAGATGAGCGACAAGCTCGGAAAGATACCACTGGGTAATGGCATTCTCCAGGATTATGGATATGCTCCCCAGAATAACTATGAAAAGGGCAAGTTTACCTTCTTTTCGCAGGCTCATTTCAGGACCGGATAATGGCGTGCCAGGGAGGATTCGAACCTCCGACCAACGGCTTCGTAGGCCGCTACTCTATCCGCTGAGCTACTGGCACGCGCTTAGAATAATCAATTGAGTTTTTATTGTATCACATCTATAATAATAGTCAACGAAGACAGACGTAACACCTTGACGGGTAAATCCTTATGGAAAACTTCAGTTTGATCGAAACACTTCTCTGGGAGGACGGCGAGTTCTTCCTGCTCGAGGAGCACTTATCTCGCCTGCGCGAAAGCGCACGTAGGTTCTCTTTCCCCTACGGGGAAGATTTCATATATGGTGCCCTTCAGAGCTCAAGCGCTGATTTCAGCCTCATGAGAAAGTACAGAACTCGCCTTTTGCTCGGTCCGGAAGGCGAATTGAAGATAACCAGCCGCGTTCTCGGTGAAATTCCCGAGGCCCCTGCCAGACTGGCCCTGTCAAGAGAGAAGACCGACAGGAACGATGATTTTCTCAGGCACAAGACCACCAGAAGAGACCTTTATGACCGAAAACTCCGAAAATGCCGCGAAGAGGGGTTTTTTGACGTTATTTTCACCAACCGAGAGGATGAGGTGACCGAAGGCGCTGTTACCAACATCATGATCCGTAAAAGGAACTATTACCTGACGCCTCCCCTCTCCTGTGGGGTCCTGCCGGGCACTTTCAGACAGCATCTTTTGCGAGAAAAGGACCGGCCAGTGAAAGAAAAGGTCCTCCATGTGGAGGACCTTATTAAGGCTGATGAAATTTACGCCATGAACTCGGTAAGGAAGATCTTACCCGTCTGTTTCCAGCCGGACGCCGTGCTCTAGACGGCCCTGTCTATCTTCTCTTTCAGCTGGAACATTTCCTTCAGGTGCCGTATTTCATCATCAATAAGCGAATCTATGGTCGTACCGCCCTCACCTGTGACATGGCTCTTGAGTTCATGCAGAAAAAGCATGAAATCCTTCTCGAACGTTATCCCGGCCTGAAGAGCCTCCTCTTCGCTTACGGTCTTTTCAAGCGCCTGCCGTGTCGTCACATCGCAGCTGTATGCGTTGTCATCGACAAGTGCTTTCAGGTAAAGAGCCCTTTCTCCCGGATAGGCCTCCTCCTGGTCGGCACCGGTGATATAGTCGAGCCATTTCTCAAGCTCCAGCTTGTGTTTCTGCTCGTCCTTGGCGAGTTCGGTGAATAGTTTGCTCACGTGGTAGTTCTCGCTGTTGCGGGCAAGCGCCAGATAAAGCTCCTTGCCCCGCTCCTTGGCCTGGACGGCCATCTGGACTACGTCTTTAGGAGTATATAATTCTTCCATGGGTATTGCTCCTTTCAGCTGAATACAATACACAAACTATAACATATAACCCGGTGATTTTCAACAAAACCCTGCCCCGGCTTCGGGGGCAAATATTGCTTTCTCGGCGCGGGGCGTATATAATATATATTATTATGAAACTTTCATTCCTCAAAACGAGGTTCATAGCTTATCTGGTGCTTTTGTCCATCATAGGTGGGTTTCTCTTCAACTTCCTGCTTACCAGGCAAAGCGCCATCATGTACAAGTATTTCATCGAAAAACCCACTTCTTACAACCTGGAAAGGGCCGAAAGACTCGCCTCATCCATATACCAGAGCTTTAAAAAGGAAGTGCCGACACCGACCATAGAGAATATCAAGACATTCCTGGATAAATATAACGACATACCTTTCCTTAACGTTAATTTCATATACAGGGATGAGAACGGCATTATGCGCAGCGCCGCCAAGGACGTCAAGGAGGTCGATATACTCAGCGCCGAATACGTCTACCCTATCAGGTATGGAGATACCGAGGTGGGCACTCTGCTCGTATACGATATCAACAAGGAATATAAACGGGGGCTCTCCGAATACTCGCATATGGTGAATGTCACCAGGGTATCCTTCATAGTACTGCTTGTCCTGCTTTTATCCGTGCTTATATACCGAGAATACAGCGCGAAGATAGAACACGACAAACGCATAGCCGAATACCAGGCTGTGCACGACGGTCTGACCGGACTGTACACCCAGAAATACTTCAAGGAGCACCTGGAAAGGGAGATCGCCCGTTCCAAGCGTTACGGCAATCCCCTGTCACTTGTCATGTGTGACATAGATCATTTCAAGAAATTCAATGATACCTACGGACATCTGGCGGGCGACCAGATGCTCAAAACGGTTGCTGCCATAATCGCCGAGAACGTCCGCTCATCTGATATAGTTGCAAGGTACGGCGGCGAAGAATTCGGCATACTGCTTATGGAAGCCGGACCGGAAGAAGCCGCGACGGTCGCCAAAAGGCTCAAAAAGCTTACCGAAGAGGCCCTGGAAGTAGCCGACCGCATAAAAGAAAAGGTGCAGAACACGGAAATAGAAGTAGAGAATAAACACGTCGGGGTCACCCTCAGCCTCGGGGTTTCTTCATACAACGCGAGCCCGGACTACAAACCGGAATACCTTATCAGTGAAGCGGACCACGCCCTTTACGAATCCAAGAACGGCGGCCGCAACAGGATAACGGTATTCAATCCCGTCACAAAAGAATTCAAGACCTTTAAATAGGCACCTCATCTGCCTCAAAGATGGGAATTATCCCTTAAGTACCGCACGTAATCCCTTACGGCTTCTTCAAGGGACATGAACTGATGGTCACAGCCGGCCTCTCTGAGCTTGGTAAGATCGGCTTCGGTGTAATACTGGTATTTGGGGCGGAGTTCCCCAGGCATATCGACATATTCAATCTTCCCTTCGTTCTCGGCGGTGCCGTAATGCGCCGTGAACATGGCACGGGCAAGATCATTCCAGCTTCGCGCCCTGCCGGAACCCAGGTTATAGATACCTGTGATGTTCGGATTAGTGAAGAGGAACCACATCACCTCTATCGTATCCTTGATATAAACAAAATCCCTCTTCTGTCCACCGTCCGGATATTCTTCACGGTAGGATTTGAAAAGCGTGATCCTGTCATCTTTGACCAGTTCGGGGTATTTCTTGCAGATAACGCTCATCATCTCGCCCTTATGATATTCATTCGGCCCGAAGACATTGAAGAACTTGATGCCGGTCATCTTTCCCAGAAGGCTCTCCTCTCTGGCCCAGAGATCGAACATGTGTTTCGAGTAACCGTACATATTGAGCGGCCTCAAAGAATCGAGACCCCCCTCATCGTCCTTATACCCGCTACTGCCGTTACCGTAAGTGGCGGCCGAGGAAGCGTAGAGGAAAGGGGCCTTGCGGGAAAGAGCCCACCGGGCTAGTTTTTTGGAATATTCGTAATTATCTTTTATGAATATATCCGAGTCGGTTTCGGTAGTGGAGCTGCAGGCGCCCATATGCACGACGGCCTTTGGGCTTGGGATACTGTTCTCTTCGACCAAGGATAAAAACTCGTCTTTCTGGCGGTAATCGCGGTATTTCTTCCCAAGGAGGTTGCGCCACTTCTCTGAGCGGTCAAGCTGGTCAACGACGAGTATATCGGTAATTCCCTCATCATTTAGCTTACGCAGAAAACAGCTTCCTATGAACCCCGCTCCGCCTGTCAGTACTATCATGCTTCACCCGTCATTGCTCAGGAAGGCTCCTTATGAACCTCTTGAACTTTTTCATGTGCCTTAAAAAGAGCGACATAAGCCCGTACAACTTCCTGGCGTCTTCGGCCTCCCTGTGAGGATAACCGAAAACGGTCTTTCCGTCAGCCACCCGGCCGGTAACGCCTGTTTTGGCACCTATCTTGACATTGCTGCCTACTTTACTGTGGTCGGCTATTCCCGCGTTACCGCCCATCATGGTGCCCTCACCTATTTCACAGCTTCCGGCTATGCCGCACTGGCCGGCTATGAGAACATTCCTGGCTATCCTGGTATTATGTGCCACTTGGACAAGATTGTCTATCTTGGTGGAATCACCCACGACGGTGGTAGTAAAGGTGCCCCTGTCTATACAGGTATTCGCCCCTATCTCAACGTTATCCTCAATAATAACGTTACCCATCTGGGGGACCTTGTAGATCTTTCCGTCCTTGGGAACATAGCCGAACCCGTCAGAGCCTATGACGGACCCTGAGTGCACGATGACCTTCCTGCCCATGACCGTCTGGTCATATATGACCACGTTGGGGTATATATGCGAAAGTTCTCCGACAGTGACCTCCCTGCCGATAGAGCATCCCGATCCAATGACGCAATTGTCGCCGATGCGGGAGTTGTCCCCGATCACCGAATAGGGCCCCACGGCAACGTTCTTCCCCAGTCGGGCGCTCTCGGAAACTACGGCAGTGGGATGGACGCTTCCCTTCTCCGGCGGCTTGATCTCGAGCATGGCATTATACATCATGGTGAGAGCCCGTTTTAAGTCATCCACAAGGATCACCGTCTTGGGGTAACTATCTTTGGCGACCGTGGTGAGCACACACGAGGCGGGACTTTTACAGGCCGCGTCAAGCTCTTCCCCGTCCGAAGCGAAAGTGATGTCCCCTTCCCTGGAAAAGGTTATCGAGGAAATGTCCTTGATCCTTACTCCGCCGTCACCTTTAACGGAACCTCCAAGAAAAGTGGCGATTTCATTCGCCGAAAGGGAAAGGTCCCCGCTCATCGTTTTGGCCTTCATATAGAGATTGGTCAGAATCTTTTTCATAATAAGTTAAATTTTATCATCTGCTCCCGGAAAACACAACCCCCACCGTTCTTCCGGTGGGGGTTGCGATGATACATCCATTTTCTTAAAGAAAATTACAGGCTTTCTTTAAGGTTCTTTCCGCTCTTGAAGGTCACGACCTTCTTCGCAGGTATCTTGATCGATCTGCCGGTCTGCGGATTCCTGCCTGTTCTGGCTTTTCTCGTCTTCATCTGGAAAGTGCCCAGTTCAGGAAGACGGATAACCCTGTCTTTCGCGCTGCCTTTGCTGAGGCGGCCGGAAAGAGCGGAGACCACGGCATCATAGGCCCTTGCCGCTTCGGCTTTGGTCTCGTAATCACCGTGCTTGACGACTGATTCGATAAATTGCTGTTTGTTCATAACTACCTCCTTTGGATTTTGAACGATCAAAACCTTACTAGAAAACTATACAGGATTATACTGACCTTGTCAATATAATTTAGTAAACACAGGGGTTTCCGCATTACAATAACGGGTAGCCCTTATGCCAAGGGGTTGATGGAGCAGCTCAGCGATCAAAAGAACATCATCCGAGAAGAATGGCGTCCCCGGGCAGATTCGAACTGCCGCACCCGGCTCCGGAGGCCGGTACTCTATCCAGCTGAGCTACGGGGACCCTTTTGGACTTTTTTATCAAAAATAAATTCCTAAGATATATCATTATGCCGGCACCCTGGCCGACGATGAACACTATATCCTTTCTGTGGAGGGCGTATATGAAAAGCACCGTGCCGCCGAACAGGCTGAGGTACCAGAATACCGTAGGAACATAACTTCTCCTGCGGATCTCCGAAGCAAGCCACTGTATGAGAAAACGTGACGCGAAAAAGAACTGTCCTAAAAATCCGAAAATTATCCATTTATCCATGATCACTCCCGGGTTGATTCAATATTTTCCTGATATGAGCCCGAAAAACAATTTAACAGTTTGGGGCGCTTTTCTCAAGGAATATTTAGAGCTGCCGTATCTTCTGGGTTTATGGTTAACCTCTTTTTCGGCGAGCCTGAAGCCGGCACGCTGCAAAAGATAAGGTATATACCTATGGAGCCCCTTCTGCTCGAGGCGTATCTTTTTGATGGCCTGCGCCCTGTACACCCTGAGGGTGCACGAGATATCGTGGACCGGAACGTTCAGTAAAAGCCTCTGAAGTGAATTGCCCAGCCTGGAAAGCGCTGTCTTCCCGGTCGCGTCATTGCGTCCTTTTCTCCAGCCGCATACCGCGTCGGCGCCTGTTGCTTCCATTTCATCCAATAAAGCGGGTATATCCGACGGGCAGTCCTGCAGGTCCCCGTCCAGCGATATCACGACCTCTCCCTTCGCCCTTTTAATGCCTTCGGCGAGACAGGCGGTCTGGCCCCTGTTGGCCCGGAAACCGAAGGGCACTATCGCCGGGTTAACCGAGCTCATTTTCATGTTCTCCCGGCGGGTATGGTCGGTGGACCCGTCATCGCAAGCTAATATCTCGTACGGTTTGCCGAGCTTTTCCATTACACTGGTCAAAGAACCCAGAAGCTCCTCAACGGAATCCTCCTCGTTATAAAAAGGCACTATGACCGAATAGTATATTTGATTCTCCATTATCAGTTCTCTTTTACTGCGAACAGGTAAACCTTTTCCCTGAAAGCCTCGTTAAAGTACCTGGCGGCCCCGGAGGGATCGTCCAGAATATTTCGCAGCAACTCGCCGAACAATATCCTCTTCCTCCAGAAACTGTCCCCATAAAGCCGGCTGAAGGAAAGGTCCTTCCCGCGGACCTTTTCCAGGCGGGATATGAAGCTTTCCCGGTAAAGCCGGTATTCCGTCTGTGCCATGACCAGGTAAAAAAGCGTTCCCGACCCGCCCCCGGAGGATAGCGCTTGTTCAAGGCGCGGATCTAACGCTTTCGCTGTACGGCCCAGATTCACCTCCCACAGAACGATCACTCTCTCATCTATATAGAGCTCCACTTCCTGCGGATCCAGCCTCCAGGAAACCGCCACGGGAGCGCGCCGCTTCTTAAGCTGTTTTTCCAGTTCCATCGAAAGACGGTCGACCCCGTCAATGAATATCATAGGGAACACCATGACAACGGTCAAGAAATAAACCGCAAGGGCAGCTACAAGCAACCTCCTGAAAGCCTTCCTGACAATGGCGGCCCCAAAATCGAAAAAGGACACCAGATACAACGATAGCGCCGGGAAAAGGGACAGAACGTAGTGGGCGCGTTTTGCAGGTACCAGCGTGTAAAGGACAAAACCGGCCAGGATCCAGCAAAGCAGGAAACTTCGCTCAAGGGAAAGTTCCTTCCCCCTCGGATACTTCCTGATGATCACCAACCCGGCCGGTAAAAGCACCGACCAGGGAAGGTACTGCGCGAACAGGACCGGGACATAGAACAAAAGCTTGACCGAATAGTGCCAGAAAAGCCGCCACGGGCTCCCAAAGCTGATCTTTTCGGTGAATCGGTCCATCTCGACGGTTGCCATATGATCCAGAAACTGCCTGCCGTAGATCAGTACCGCCGGCACCGCCCATACCAGGAAAGCTGAAAAAACTATGAGCGCCCCCGCCGCCCACGGGACCGTAGGGAGAGTGAACCTTCGCCTGTTAACCAGATAGAAGACCGCCAAAGCGGCACCCGGCAACACAAAGGCCACCGGGCCCTTTACAAGGGTCCCCGCGCCCATTAAAGCGAAAGAGGCGTAGAAATAACCGTGTTTACTAAGAGAAAAAGCGGTATAGGCCAGATAGAAGGATGCGGTCATAAAAAAAATGAGCATCATTTCGGGAAGAACGATCCTACCGAACCTGAAAAAAAGCACGGTGGTGGCAAGCGATCCCGTCGCGTAAAAAGCCTTCTCGCGGCCGAACATCCTCACCCCAAGCATATACGTGGCTAAAAGCACCAGTATCGAGGAAAAGACCGATACCAATCTGGCCGAGAACCAGCTGGTCCCCAGCAGTTTGAAAGACAGGAGGACGGCGGAATAAAAAAGGGGCGGTTTCTGGAAACGGCGCTCACCGAAATACTCCGGAGCGTAAAGGTCCTTTACTTCCCTGATCGATTGGGTGCTTTTGTAATAAAAAAGTTCATCCGGGTTGAAACATATCTTGGGTTTCCATGTATAGAGTGAAAGTATCGCAAATACCGCGACCAGGAACAGGATCAGTCTTGTATTGTCTTTTCCGGACATGCTTATCATTCTTCGGAACTTTTTCTCAAGGGCGCGAGGAAACTACCGTTTATCTGTTCGGCAAGATACCTGCAAACGTCTTCCATGCGCCCCTCACCGAACTGCGCCACGTCTGATGTGGGCCGGCTGTAAAATTCATCGCGTACATGGTAGGCGATGCATATCCCCAGCGCGTAAAATCGTATCGGCTCCTGTTCAACGAGACTGAGATCCAGATAAAGATGGCTTTTGTCCTTCTGGTCCGTCACCGTTACATCTTCAAAGGATTCGAACCGGCTGGCCAGAAAATCCCTCACCTTCTCTTCAATGCCGGTATCGCCCCTCATCTTCAGGTAAACCTTGATGGGATCGGCGCAGGCCTCCGGGCAGAGGATGCCAGATAATAAAAACAGTACCGGTATTATCCTTAATATCTTCATATTCATTACGTCATCCGGTTCACTTGACGCGGAAGACCAGAAGCGTGAGGTCATCGAACTGCGCCAGGTCGGCAGTGAACTTGAAAACGCTCTCACGGATATTATTGACCAGCTCCTGTGCCGGAAGATGCCTGGATTCCAGAACCACCTGGCTGAGGCGGCTCAATCCGTACATTTCCTTCTTCGAATTCATGGCCTCGACCACACCGTCGGTATAAAGCACCATCAGATCGCCCTTTTCCATATGCACCTGGCTGTCGGCATATTTCTGCTCCTCCATTATACCGATCGGATAGCCGTGGGGCTTTAAAAGCTCTATGCGGGAGCTTTCGCTCTCTATGAACAGGGGCGGATTATGCCCGGCGTTGGAATACCTGAAAACACTTGTATCCTTGTCATAGATCCCGTAGAACATGGTGATGAACATCGACGAGGAACTTGAGCCCATCTCTCTTATGACCAGGTCATTGGTCCTTTCTATCACCTTGCCGGGAGAGGTCTCCTCGGTGGTCATTATCTTGAAGATACTCCTCGAATTGGTCATGAAGATCGAGCTGTAAAGACCCTTCCCGGTAGCATCGGCTATCACGAAACCTATGTTCCTCCCGTCATTGTCCATGTAGTCGAAATAATCGCCCCCGACTTCCCTGGCCGGCAGGCTCAGTCCGGCCAGGTCTATTTCCTCGATATCGAGATTGTAATGGGGTAGCATCGCTTTCTGGAGCTCCGCCGCGATCTCAAGCTCCCTGTTGAGCCTTTCCTTCTCGCTGGTCACCTCCGTAAGGTCCTGTATGTATTTTTTAAGCTCCCTGGCCATTTTATTGAAATTTCCGGCAAGCTTCCCTATCTCATCAGAAGACCTGACGGGTATCGCATAATCAAGGTTCCCAGAACAGATCTGGTCCATGCCCTTCATAAGTGCTTTGATCGGTTTGGTGAGCCACCAGGAGGCGAGGTTCCCCGCAAGAATGGATATGACCACTCCTACCAGGAAGACATACACGGCGTTGACCAGGACCGTCCGGCGCATCTGGGCTATGGTCTCGGCTGATATGTCGATACCCAGAATCGCGATCGCATCATCAGCTTTATCGCGTATGGGCGCATAACCCGAAAGCCAGTCCCCCCACCTGTCGGAAAGCACCCTGTGGTCCGCGGAAGGTCCGTGTACGGCTTTCACCAGTTGCGGGTAACGGGTAACATCGAACTGTTCCCCGCAATCGACAAGTTCCTCTTCATCAGCGTTGGCGACGAACTTCATGATCCCGGGAGAGCGGGTATTTACAAGGACGTATACATCGGCTATGTCAGGATGCACGTTCATTATGCTCTGGAGCTTGCTGCGGAGCTCCAGATATTCGGCTGAATTCATGTTGGACCGGGTGGGAACTATCTTTTCGACAAGAGAGGCCGGGACTATCCTGGTGCCCAGCGTTGAAAGCTCCATAAGCTTCTGGCGGAGGTTCTCCTTCTGGACAAGAACGGCCTTTACGTAGAAAAGGCCTATGAGGTAGAGGGAAAGTATCGTGTATGTGGCAAGGAACGTAAGGGTTATCTTTGCCTTAAAGCTTATCTTTCGCATATTCCCGCCTTTTATATCCCCCGCATATCCACCTGTTCGACCTTATCGAGCAGGATATCCCGGAAGCCTGAGAGAACTTCCTTACCGTAGGGGGCTCTCTTCTGAAAACTCTCCTGGTAGCTTATCCCGGGGCTGAACTGCTGGAGGGAGCATTTTTTTGCCCCCTTGAGGAGTTCAGCTATGGAACGTATGTCCTCCTCTTCTACTATACCGGGTACGCACGTTATACGGAACTCATAGGGTATCGTTGAGAGCATTGTTAGATGCACGCTTGAGGATATAAGTTCCTCGATATCCTTCACGTCCGTTAACAGAGAA
Organism: Candidatus Omnitrophota bacterium; assembly: GCA_014728045.1. Taxonomy (NCBI): domain Bacteria; kingdom Pseudomonadati; phylum Candidatus Omnitrophota; species Candidatus Omnitrophota bacterium. Next base: position 135,116 of record WJMH01000022.1, on the reverse strand, counting down.
TATTTACCGAGCGATGTTTTCACGTCCACCGCCACATAATCCAATAAGTGCCCCCTGAAAAGGTCTTCAAGCCCCGCGGGATCGGAACCGTTGGTATCCAGCTTAAGGCGAAACCCCTTCTGTTTGATCCTGGAGGTGAACTCCGGAAGATCCCCGTGGATCAGGGGTTCGCCGCCTGTAATTACCACGCCTTCGAGCATGTTCTCGTTTTTTTCGAGATAATCCAGGATATCCTTTTCGTTATACGCAGATTCCCTGTTGAGCGGTATCAGTTCGGGGTTATGGCAATAGCCGCACCTGAAGTTACAACCCTGGAGGAATATCGCCGCGGCGACATGCCCGGGATAATCAACCATTGACAGCTTTTGTAACCCTGCTATCTTCATTCGCTATCTCGGATGCGTCCATTTTGTATTTTTTCCTGTCAGTGAACTCGGCGGTTTTACCTTTGTTCCAGGACTGGACGGGACGAAAGAACCCGGTAACTCTGGCAAAGACCTCAACGTTACATTTCTTGTCTGTCATATCGATACCTCCTCACTTGTAGTACTGTGTTCCTCATAAGGACAGGTGAAGTGCTCCCCGGGGATATATCCGTGTTCCGAACAAATGGTGAAAGACGGCGAGATCGTGAAATACGGCATATGATAGTTCTGCGCTATCTTGCGAACGAACTTTTTGCAGACATCCCGGTCCTCTATCCTCTCGCCAAGGAATATATGGAATACCGTACCTCCGGTATAGCGTGTCTGCAGCTCATCCTGGTGTCCCATGGCGGCGAAAAGGTCCTCGGTGTAACCTACGGGCAGATTCGAGGAATTGGTGTAATAAGGATCCTCCCCGCCCTGGGTGACTATACCCGGGTACTTCTCCTTGTCCATCTTGGCCAGCCGGTACGTGGTGCCCTCGGCGGGAGTCGCTTCCAGGTTATAAAAATGTCCTGTTTCTTCCTGGAACTCCATCATGCGTTCTCTTATGTAATTGAGCGCCTCCAGCGCGAACCTCTTTCCTTTCTCGGTGCTTATGTCCTCCTTGATAAGATTGAGGCAGGCCTCGTTCATCCCGACTATGCCGATAGTTGAAAAATGATTGGCCCAGAAGGAACCGTGCCTTTTCTTTATATCCGCCAGGTAATGGCTTGAATAAGGGTAAAGCCCCTGATCTGTGAGCTGCTCGAGTATCTTTCTTTTGATCTCCAGGGCTTCTTTGGATATGCGCAGAAGCTCATCCAGCCCCTTGTAGAAATCCTTTGTGTCGCCCGACATGTAGGCAAGACGCGGCAGGTTCAGCGTCACAACACCGATAGAGCCGGTAAGCGGGTTGGACCCGAAAAGGCCGCCACCCCTCTTCCTGAGCTCGCGGTTATCGAGACGAAGTCTGCAGCACATGCTCCTGGCGTCATCCGGATCCATGTCGCTGTTGACGAAATTGGAAAAATAGGGTATGCCATATTTTGATGTCATCTCCCAGAGACCGTCCAGGTCCCGGTTCTCCCAGTCAAAGTTCCTGGTTATGTTATAGGTGGGAATGGGAAAGGAGAATATCCTTCCCTTGGCGTCCCCTTCTATCATCACGTCACAGAAGGCCTTGTTTATCAGGTCCGCCTCGTGCTGGAAATCCCCGTACTTTTTGTCCTTGATCTCGCCTCCCACGACGACAACCTCGTCCCTGAACGATTCGGGTATCGTAAGGTCCATGGTGATATTCGTAAAAGGCGTCTGGAACCCCACCCGTGTCGGCACGTTGATGTTGAAGATGAATTCCTGCATGTACTGCCTCACCTGGGCATAGGTGAGGTTATCATAATATACGTAGGGGGCAAGAAGCGTGTCGAAGTTCGAGAAAGCCTGCGCGCCGGCGGCCTCGCCCTGCAGAGTGTAGAAGAAGTTGACTATCTGGCCCAGCGCGACCCGGAAATGCCTCGGAGGATTGGATTCAACCTTGCCGTAAGCTCCGCCGAAACCCCTTATCAGAAGGTCCTTGAGGTCCCATCCGCAGCAGTAGGCGCTTATCGAACCCAGGTCGTGTATATGAAGGTCCCCCTCCATATGCTTCTCTGCTATTTCCCTGGGATATATGCGGTCCAGCCAGTACTTGTTGGAGACGGCGGTGGATATGAAGTTATTGAGCCCCTGGAGGGAATAACCCATGTTAGCGTTCTCCTTGACGCGCCAGTCCTTCTGCTGAATATAGTTGTCGACCATATTGACCGCGTCCGAAAGAAGCGCCTTGGTCTGGCGCAGTTTGGCGTGCTGTTCCCTGTAGAGTATGTACGCCTTGGCGGTCTTGGCGTGACCGTTCTCAATGAGTATCTTCTCGACCAGGTCCTGCACGTTCTCCACCGTAGGCACCCGGTCAGCCTTATATATCACTTCCAGGAAGGACACAGTCTGGCGGGTTATCTCTCGCGCTTTTTCGATGTCCTCTCCCCCTACCGCCTTGGCGGCGGCAAAGATCACACTCTCGATCTTTTGCGGGTCAAAAGGTTCAAGTCTTCCATCCCTTTTCCTGATGAATTTGATATCAGTTGAATACATTTTCCACCATCTCCTTCGTTAATAAAATGAGTCTTTTTTTCAAGGACCTGTATCTATATGAGCCAGAAATACTGGATAATTCTTTCGATGGCCGGTTCCCCCCGCTTCCGGGAAAGAACGTGTTTAACAGGTGTAAGACCGCTGGTCGATTATTTTCAAAGCAAAAGCAAAAATACCATATGTTGTTGGCTTTGTCAAGAGATACACAATATATAGTTAGTAGCAAAAAAGCTGGAATTTTAATCTTGACAATCGAACCCCGTGGTTTTTTGCAGGAAATACGCAAAAAATAATGGCGGAGAGGGGGAGATTCGAACTCCCGGGACCCGAAGGCCCAACGGTTTTCGAGACCGCCGCATTCAACCGCTCTGCCACCTCTCCGCAGGGAACTTATTGTACCAGAATATCGCAAAATTCTCTACAATTTTCATGAAAATCCGGTCTTTTAACTTAAGAAAATTCGTGACAAACTCATCATATGTAGTAGAATATAAAGGCATTCAGGGCAAAAAAAGGATCTTATCATGGCTGAACTTATTTCCAATGAAAAGACAGGCGATATCAATCTCGTAAGATTCTCGTTCAACGAGATCACACGTGAGCAGAGGGAACAGATCAAGCGTAAACTCCAGGATCTGATGGACTCCGGGGAAAAGAAGTTCATTATCGACCTAGACGGTGTGGGTTTCGTTTCATCGCTGGTTATCGCCACCATAATCTTCTTCGCCAAACAGGTGAGGGAAAACGGCGGCACCATCAAGATAAGCGGCCTGTCCAACGAAGCTTTCAGTATATTTCAGCTGACCCAGCTTGACAGGATCCTGGAATTATACGAAACGGAGCATGACGCCCTGGAAAGCTTTAAGAACATTGACTGAATATTACTCCTTCGGGTGGAGAGGTGGCCGAGTGGTCGAAGGCGCTTGTTTGGAGAACAAGTGAACAGAAATGTTCCCAGGGTTCGAATCCCTGCCTCTCCGCCATTACCCGGAGAATAACAGATAAAAAACCCGGCAAAAGCCGGGTTTTTTGTTTACTGCTTAAAGGGGCACTCATCCTTCCAAAAGTTCCCTTAAAGTCTCGATGAGCTTTTCCGGGCCCTCTGTCTTGTTGATAAAGGCGTCGGCCTCCCTGGCGAAGACCGAGTGCCTGTAACTGGTGTAGCCGGTGTAAATTATCAGTCTTGAAGCGGGGGCTACCGAGCGGATGGTGTCGAATATGCTTATTCCGCCTTTATCGGGCATTATAAGGTCGAGTATTATGACATCCACGTCCTGCGTTTGCTTGAGGTATTTTATCAGGGAAAAACCGTCATGAACGAAATCCACCGCGTATCCTTCCCCTTCCAGTATGCACTTGAGAAGATCGCACAGTTCGCGGCTGTCCTCGGCCACTATGATCTTTTTCTTGTCCTGTTCCATTTGGATCAATCGCGTTTTTTGTGATCGAGCGGCAGATATATCCTGAAAACCGTACCTTCGCCGAGCTCGGAATCGAACTCGATATGACCGTCCTGGTTCTCTACCATCATTTTTGCTATAGGAAGACCAAGACCGGTACCTTTGGGTTTACTGCTGTAAAGGGGTTCGAATATAAGGTCCCGCTGATCGGGCGGTATGCCCGGGCCGGTATCCCTGACCTCTATGCACACGTGATCGCCCTCGGTGTAAAGACCAAAAGTAAGCACACCGTTACCGCTCATGGCCATGATGGCGTTATTGGCAAGGTTCATCAGCGCGTGCATCGTCTGGTCGCTGTCTATCTCTATTTCCGGAACGTCCTTGAATTCCTTCCTGACCTCCACAAGGTCCGGCACATTGATCGAAGAGAGCGCGTTATCGATCACTTTTCTGAGGTCCTGTTTCTGGATGTTCGGCGACCTGGTCTTGGCGAAACCCATGATGTCGTCGATTATCGAATCGATCACCGAGATCTCTTTTTTTATGATGTCGATATATTTTGCGACCTTCTTGTCCTTGACGGTGGAGGACTTCTTCTCAAGATAATAGGCGGCGTTCTTCAGGACCGCCAGCGGGTTCCTGAGCTCGTGTGTTACGCTGCCCGATAGCTTCCCCAGGAAAGCCAGACGCTCGCTCCTGTGCAGCTTTCTGCTGATATTGAGAAGTTCATCAGTTCTCTGTCTCACCTTCTCTTCGAGATTATCGCGTGCGTCCTTCAGCTGGGCGCTCATCTCGTTAAGGTCCTCTATCATGAAGAACATGGATTTCTGGGTCTTGCGAAGTTTTTCTATCTGTTCTTCAAGATCACGCTTCGTCTTCTCTATCTCGAACTCCTTTTTCTCTATGTATCCCATCGCCGCCCTCTTGAGATATTTGTTCTCAGCGGCGTTCTTCCTCAGCTGCAGGGCCATCTCTTCAAGCTGGCGTGATTTGGCCTCGTACCGGTTCCTTGATTCGGCTACCTTCCTTTCCCTGTCTTCCTTCATTTTCGAGAAAAGCCCCGTCGCGTACGACATCAGGCAGAACATGCCGCCGACTATGATGAAATTGGTCATCACCAGGTACCGGAAATTGTCGTAACTGGCTTCCTCCAGAGGGAAAAGCCTTATGTGCGTTATGTGCCCTTTGTATTCGAGGAGTACCAGTGAAAAGTAACTGGCGACTATCAGGAAAGTCACCAGGGCTCCTCTGGCCCTCCTCATAAGGACGTTCGCGTACACCAGATCGAAGAAATAGATAGCGAAAGCGAGCCACTCGGCTCCCCCCAGGTAATGCACCAGGATCGTGGAAAAAGCGATCCCGAAGAAGTAATAACTTAAATGAACGTTATCCAGCATCCTCTGGGACCGGCACAGGTTAAGCCTGTAATAGACCAGGTACAGCGTGCTGACCAGAAGCCATGCGTAAAGCACCCCCGGTATCTGCCAGGGTAAGTCTACATGTACAAGGGAATCGATCAGGTTTGCGCAGATCAGGCCCACGATGATACTGAAAATACGCACCTGGAATGAGGTCACCATAAGGGCTTTCTGGTAACCCAGTTCTATTACCCCGACCGTCTTCTTCTGTTTTTGCTTATTCTGCTGAACCATTTTTCTGCTTCTTCATTTTGAGCTGCTGCTTGGTCCTTTCCAGCTCGCCCCTCAGGTCCTTTATCCTTTCTTCGCGTTCGGTGGAAGCCTTCCAGAACTCTTCAAGCTCCTTTTTGCGCTTCTGTTGCTCTACTCTTTCCCGGGCCATGGCCGATACGTCCTTTACCAGGATCAGTACGACCCGGTGTTCCTTTATCTCCACCAGACTGAGCGTTAGTATGACCTCCTTGTAAGAACCGTTCTTGCATACTATGATCGCCTCTGCCCGGGAATTCCCCCGGAAAAGCAGGTCCTCCCGGCTTTCCTTGAGACCTTTTCTGTGGGTCGGATGAAAAAAATCCCCGAAAGGTTTGCCGACAAGCTCCTCCTGTGAAAAACCCGTGATGACCTCGGTCACCGGATTGATCTCTTCAATGATGAAATCATCGAACTTGCAAATTATCACCATATCACCGGAATTTTTAAATAGTTTTTCGTACCTCTGCTGGGATTCCTTCATCTTCTGGTATGACCTTCTCTCCTCGGTTACGTCCTCTATAAGTGCCTCTATCGTCTCTTCCCCACCTGGGCTTTTCACGATATAGGAATTGTGTATGACGACCTTTTCCTTGCCCTCGAGGGTCCGAAAACGGTACTCATAGTTCTTAAGCTCCCCTCGCTGCTTTAGCTTGCTGCGAATGCTGCCTTCCCCATCGACGTAGATCAAAAGTTCACTGAGAGACCTGCCGACGATATCTTCGACCGGACTGCCAAGTTCAAGGATGTCCACGAAAGCCTTGTTGGCCGCCAGGATAACCCCGTCGCGTGCTCTGTACCTGTAGTATCCCACATTGATGTGATCTATGAGACGATGGCATGTCCTGCGCGCATGCCGCAGGAAGAGAAAATTCCTGGCTAGGACCACCAGTATTATCAAAGTGATGATCTGCACGATTATGAGGTAAGTCATCGCTTGTTTCCCCTGTGTTCAAATACCGCAAGCTCCCAGAATATCAGCTTACGGCGCTGATATTCTTCTAACATTTTTTCCCGCGTATAAATATCCGTAAAACGCCTCATGCTTGATATTTATTACTCTTAACTTACAGGCGGTTTTAACGCCCTGTATATAAATTCCAGTCCTTAAAAAGGCCTATCACGCTTTTTGGATTTTTAACCTTTTTTTCTTTGTCGCGCGTTTTTCTGAGCATTTTCCAAAAGTTGCCTACATATCATTTTATGCTATACTTAAGAATGTGGAAAGAAGAAAATGCTCTTTTAGATTTTGGGTCTTTTATAGCTTTTCTCCCCCCTTAAAATAAAAAACTTAGGTGAATAAGGTTAAAGAAAAGCTAACCTTTTTAAAGCAGCCGGAAAGGCTGCTTTTTTTATTCCCCCTTCCCCGCTTCTTCGGAGCGCTTGATCGCTATTTCGGTAAGTAACGGGCCTATAAACTCAAAAAGGACCGTGGTGCCGAGTATAACGTTCAGCAGGATCGTCGCCATTCCGCTGAAAGCAGGCTGCTCTTTGAGAAGAAGCGCAAGGCCCACTATTATGCCGCCCTGTGGAACAAGCCCAAGAGCCGTGTACTTCTTCACGTTCTCCTTCGCCCCGGATATCACCGCTCCCGTATAGGAACCGGCGACCTTGCCGGCGACACGCAAAGCGACGAAGATTATGACCACCGCAAGCGCGCTTTTGAGGATACCCAGCTGTAGGTTAGCTCCAGCTATGACGAAAAATACGGTGAAGACCATCTCCTCGAAATAATCCCTCACCGACAGAAAGTACTTATCCTCGTCCTTGGCCAGATTCACGACCACGCAACCGAAGGTCATGGTTGAAAGCAGTTCATCCAGGCCGATGGCCTGCGCGATACCGAAACACGCGAAGAGCGAACCGAGGATCAGCGCTACCATGACTCCCTTGTCCTGGACTTTCCGGGAAGAGGCGAGTAAAAACAGGGCGAAAAGCCCTCCCGTCAGGATCGAGAAAAATATGGTGCCGAGAGGTTTTATGATCGCCGATGCCAGACCCCCGGCGCTTCCGCTTACCATGGCAGCACCCGCGGCCGTCGCCAGACTGAATATCATAATCCCCATGGCGTCGTCAAACGCCCCTATACCGAGTATCGTGGTCGTCACCGGTCCGCTCGCCCGGTATTCTTCCTTGACCGCAAGCGTCGGCGTGGGATCGGTGGGTGCGCCCAAAGAGCCGGCGAGTATCGCCAGCGGCAGGAAAAGTACTGGCTCCACTGACAACCCCGCGTAACGCGTAAGCAAGGGAAGCAAAAAGAAAAGCCCCACCGATATCATAAGAAAGGTCATCACCGACTCGAATATCGTCATCACCCATATGGTGTTGCCCAGAGAACGGATCTTCCTGAAAGACAAAGAACCGCCTATTGCATACGTTATGATACAAAGCGCGAAATTATTGACCACGGAGGAGTGGGCCATGAACTTCTGCGGCAGGAGGCCCGTGACCGAAGGCTCGAGAAGAACCCCCGCTATTATGTAACCGGTCACCTTGGGGAGCTTCAGGAAGTTGGCGACTCTCCCGGCGACGTATCCGGCCAGGAGAATTATCCCGAAGGTAAGGATCGCGTTGAAGTGAGTGCTCAGCTCCTGTATCATTGGTCCCCCCTTTTTATAGAACTATTCTCCTTTTTCGATCTCCCTGAACTGTTCCCACAAGCGGTCGAACCTCTGGCTGTAGATCATCTCGTAAAGGTATTCCTTGTCCGGGAAAAGTTGCCTGCAGAGTTCGCGCAACTTGGATTTTTCGATCTCTATATCCACCCTGGCATAATCTGTATGAAGTATCAGCGATACTATCCGCTCGGCCTCACGGCTCAGCCTCTCGACCTTTTCATCCTCCTCATCGTACTCTATGCGGTGGCACAGGCTCTTTATGAAATCGGTATTGATCTCCTTTATTCTGCCGGTATTCTCTATGATCCATTTGAACCTCATAGCGTCATGCATCATGGAGATATTATTGAACAGGACATATGCGTGGCGGTCACCCGCTTTCTCTATTTCACTCTCGCAGAAATCCCTTAGTTTCTTAAGGTCCATGCCCGTGTATTTATACCGATACCCCCCGATCCCGTGCATCCGGAAATACCTTATGCGGCCTCTTTCGATCTTCGCCTTGAAGGGGTCCACGCAGTGCACAAGGTCGAGTTCTTCACAGAGGGCCTTCACTTCTTCTTCTTTCCAGTCGCCACGAACCTCCCAGACGAAGGTATACCCTCCCCTGTCGATCGTGCGGAAGAACCTCCTGAGATTCTTCTTGTTAAGCTCGGTCGGCAGGAAGGAAGGCGGACACTGGAAGACTATGATGCCGGCCCCGAGGGCGGCTGCGGCCTTCTCGGTCTCTTCCCAAGCGCCGAAAACCTCATCTGTGGGTTTAAAGGACCCGTAGTTGGACTTTTTCCAGTTATCGGGGTGCTTCTTAAGCCTCCGGTAGGTCGGACTTGCCGCCTCATGCGTTATTACCTGCCAAGCCTTGAGCGTGAACTCGAAACCCTTCGTGGCCTCCATGCGCCATCTCCGCAGGGTCTCCACACGCGGAGGACTGTAAAAGGTCTTCTGCACCTCCATTACACGGAATTTACTGAAATATTCTTCCCTTTTTACGGGAAATCCGCAACAACCTATCCTTATGTCCACCTGAGGTCCTTATTCTTTTTCGGAACGAACCATGGGAACGAACCTTACCGGCAAAAGCTCTCTTTTCTCAATGCCTTGCTCTGTTCTGATTATCAGATTGATCTTCTGAAAGAACCGGCCCACCGGGACCACCATCCTGCCGCCGATCTTGAGCTGTTCCACAAGTTCCTCCGGTATCTCCGGCGGAGCGGCCGTGACGATCACCGCATCAAAAGGCGCCTGGTCGGGCCACCCCTTGTACCCGTCGCCCCATCTGACGTTCACGTTATCGATACCGAGCTCGCGAAACCTCTTACGGGCAGATTCGGCAAGGGGCTTTACTATCTCTATGGTATAGACCTGATCAACCATGCGGGCAAGTACCGCCGCCTGGTAACCGGACCCGGTGCCTATCTCCAGCACCTTGTCATCGGCCTCCAGTCCGGCCAGTTCCGTCATGTACGCCACGATGTAAGGCTGTGATATCGTCTGGTCATAACCTATGGGCAGAGGTGTATCTTCATAGGAAAGCCCGCGTATATGTTCGGGGACGAATAGGTGCCGCTTCACCTGGCGCATGGCCTCGAGGACTTCCGGATCCTGTATCCCCCGCATCCGGATCTGTTTATCAACCATCCTCAGCCTCTCTTCGAGGAAAGGGTCCTCCTGGGCACAACATGCTCCTGCAAGCATAAAGAACGCGCATATTATCAAAATTCTCTTTGTCATCTTCATGATATCACTCATTTTTTGTGTTTTTTTGTGCGTATCCTCGTGCTTGATCTTTTTTTCTTCTCTCTTACCACCCGCGGTATATCCTTCTGGCGTCTTGAAACGCGTTCGGCGACCATGATCAAGCCTCCTTTCTTTCCATCAGCTCACGCAGCTTCCTCCTGTAACGGCCGTAACAGAGCTCCATTATACCGTCCGGGTCCTCACCCGACTCGAGAAGCATCTCATGGCAGAGTATCAATAGGTCACCCACCTCCACCGGGAATTTTTCACTGGAGGCGCGGTAAAGCTCCTCTATCTCTTCGGCGTGTTTTTTGACCAGGTAAAGAAGCACCTCCATGTGAGACTTTTCCTTGCCGTTATATTCCCGCGACAGTTCATGGACCCTGCTTATATTCTCTCTTGCGTGTTCAGTGAGAGATCTGGTCATTTGTCCTCCCCAGGAAAAGACACCTCGAGTATCTTATTACATACTTCCATAAAATCCTCCGAAGTGCAATTATAATCTACTATCTCCGATAACTTCCCGCTTGATGAGTTGAACGCGATGGAATACCCCGCGATCTCTATCATGGGAATATCCCCCTCGCTGTCACCTACCGCGATCATTTCCTCAGCCCGTGCGCCGAACCGCTTGAGTATCCCCCGCACGGTCCTGCCCTTAGCACCGTGGCTGATCTTTATCGTGACCTTGCCGGTAAGCCTGCCCTTTCGTATGTTGAGCCGGTTACCGATAACATGGTCGAACCCGAGTTCCTTCTTCACGCGGTCCGCTATGAACTGAAGTCCGGTGGAAATAGCTACCAGTTTGAAACCGCTTTTTTTGAGCTTTTTCATCGCGCGTTTCACGTTCTTTGAATACTTGACGGACGTGAATACCTTCTCCAGCTTGGAAACCTCCATATCCTTCCAGTGCGCCGCGTCAAGCTCGCAGAACCTTCTGTAGCTGATCTTCCCGGCGAGGAACTGATCCTGATATTTTTTCGCAAGAACGTCCCAGAGCCCGAGCTTCTCGTGTATGTACCTCCAGCTGGAGACATGCCTGGTTATGGTCCCGTCTATGTCGAAAACGATAAGTTTGTATTTCATCTTCTCTGTTCGCGCTTTCTTGCTGCAAGCTGGCCACAGGCCGCCATGATGTCACTTCCCCTGGACCTCCTCAGGGTCACGTTAACTCCCCGGGACCGCAGGCAGTCAGTAAAGGTGCGCACCCTTTTTGCTTCCGGAGGGGTTGCTCCCGTGTCCGCCGACGGGTTGCAGGCTATAAGGTTCACCTTTGCTGCGAGTCTTTTCGCGATACCGGCGAGCTTGTCGGCGCACTCAAGCGAATCGTTCATCTGACTGATAAGCGTGTATTCCAGGGTAATAACCCTTTTGGTCCTCTGTGTATATTCAGCGCACGTTCGGATCAACTCTTCCAGCGGGTAGCGCCGGTTCACCGGAACGAGTTCGTCCCTGAGACCGTCCGTCGGCGCGTGAAGCGATACGGACAGCTCCACCTGCAGGCCGATGTCCATCAGCCTGCGTATGCCTGGAACGATCCCGCACGTTGAGACGGTGATCTTTCTGGCGCCCAGGCCTATACCCAGGGGATCGTTCATTATTTTGATGGAACTCTCAAGGTTAGGGTAATTGTCCAGCGGCTCACCCATGCCCATGAACACCGCGTTGGTGATACGCTGCGCGCTCTTTTTTTGTACCGACAATAACTGGCCCGTTATTTCCCCGACGCGGAGGTCCCGCTTAAACCCCATCTTTCCGCTGGCGCAGAACCTGCAGGCGTATCTGCACCCGACCTGCGTGGAAAGGCAAAGCGTGCGCCTTTTCTTCTCCTTTATGAGAACACTTTCGATATTGTACCCGTCATCCAGCCGCCACAGGAACTTCTCGGTGCCGTCCCCGGACTTGAGGCGTTCAGCGCATTTTAGACACCCGATCGTGTACTCACTATCCATCCGCTCCGCGAGAGAACCTGGGATATCGGTCATTTCATCGAAAGAGTCTGCGCCCTTGGCGTATATCCAGGAGAAGATCTGGCGCGCTCTGTGCGCAGGTTCTCCCATAGATATTATCCGGGAAGTAAGTTCCTCGAGCGTGAAATCCCTTATATCAACTTTCATTCTGCAATCAGTGAACAATGACCTTTACGGTGTATTTCTCCGCGGGAGGTTTATCCTGTTCCCAGGGACGCAGGTATTTGAAAACAAGTTTAGCCCTGCCTCTTTTGACGGCTTCGCACCTGAATATCTGTACCCCGGGAGCCCCGACCAGTCTGGGGTCCCGGGATCTTCTCACATAGCGGAAAGTGCCTATCTGGCGAATGATATCACCGTTAACCGCATCGGCAAGCTGCCAGGTGTAACCGGTAGAGGCGTTCGACTCGAAATGAAGCTTGAGTATCTGCCCTTCCCTCAGGCCGACCGTCTCATTCCCCTCCACCTCGAGCTGTACTATTCTTTCGGGCGTACACCCCGCCAGAAAAACCAGATTAGCCGCGAGGAATAAAGATACTATCTTCCTTACCATTCGTCATCTCCCGTCAGATCTATTTTTCGAGTTCCTCTATGCGTTTAATACCGTCCTTGCGAAGGACGACTTCCGACCTGCCCTCGGCGATATCCACCAGGTATCCCTTCTGCCCCTCCATCAGGATGGTAGCTTCTATGCTCCTGCCGTTATTGAAGATTATCCTCACCTTCTTGGGCTCGGGAACAAGATCGGTGCCTCCGGCGGGTTTATCTGCCCACCCGAGTTTTTCCCGGACCGGCGACGGCAAATACTCCACCAAAGACGTGATGCGGAGCTTCATCTTTTCCCAGTGCTCCTGGTAAACGGCCGGGTCCGTCATTCTGGTCACCACGAACCCCCCGCTTACAAGCCCGGCGACAAGCAGGATCTGCAGGAGAAAAGATATGACCCCGTAGACGAAACATATCAGAAAAGACCTGAAAAAACCGATATTATACCAGTTGATGAGTATAAAGACCCAGATCATAAGACCGAAAAGGAAAAGGAACCCGCCGCCGATCACGCTTAAGATAAGAGCGGTCAAGAAAGCAGTCGCCAGGTTATTCCTGTAATTATATCCTTCTACTATCTTTATCGAAAAATATATAAGAAAAGTACTTATCGCGATCTTTATCGCGTAAGCCAGTACGGTTAGCATTCTCTCCTCCGGACTTTGCCTGATCGCATAATATTATTATAATAGATTATTTTCTATATTTATAAATAAATTTGCCTGATAAATCATATATAGTCAAATTTTCCGGCTTTATAAAAAAACCGGCACTTGTAAAATGCCGGCTTTTCAGTAAAGATGGTCGTGTCGCCCCAGAAAACGAGTGCCCTTTTATCCTACCAGTTATTAAGGTCCTTTTGAAGATAATCGGAAACCTTGCCTATCAGCTGTTCCTTGAACTTGGGATCATCTCTGGTAACGGCCATTATCGCCCTCATGACTCTCGACTGCGGCACCCTTGTGCCTACGCGCGAGCATATCTTCTCCATAAGGTCCTCGTGATACTCAAGCATTTCCTGAGTGATCCTGTATGAAACATGTAGATCTTTATTCGCCATATTCTTTCCTTTTGTATATCGCAATACAAACCCCGAACTGCCGGAGCCGCCGGGAACGGACATTTTCTCCGGGTGAATATCGGGAGAGAATACTCTACCCCTAAACCTTACTGCCTCTGCATTTTAAAGGTAAAGGGGTAAGGGAGTGAGATAGGCGAAGTATCCTCCCCCGGTCACCTTCCTGCTTTATAATCCGTCTATAAATGATCTTCGATTCGCCAGAAAGCAAACTTACTCGATCCAGGTCGTATTCAAAAGAACCGGTTCCATGTCGGCGGTCTGATGCCATGCTGGGGAGTTTTCCTCAAGACAGTCAAACCCCACTGTTGTCTCTTTTTTCCCGTTCTTGAAGGATTTCCTGCGGGGCATGGTCTTCTTCCTCTTTTGCTTCGCGCCTAATGGATATGTCCGTCCCATTTGTTTCCTTTTTTACTAGTTTCTTTGATAATACTTCTTTGATGTGAAGGCTTTTTAACGATTTTGTGAAAAGTCTGCAATTATTCCCTTTCCGGCACTAGAGCCTGTTTTTTGCCCGCTGATGCTTCTTCTCCCACGCACCCTTGAAACCGCCCCGGTGCTTGGTCTTAAGCGCGGGCATTAACGCGTAAGCGCTGCAGAAACCCTCGTTCCGGGAACCGGTGACCTTCTCCGCGCAACCTATCGGCGAAAATCTCAGAATGGTTATCAGGCTTAATACCAGGAACACGGATATGACAACGGCGCATTTTGTTAACCTGTGTGTCGGAAGTGAACTCGTCGTGCAGATCATATCGACGCCGAAATCGATATCTCCCTTAAGATACGCGCCCGCCATATCACAAGCCTCGTCCTTATCCGGGGCTTCACACGTCAATTCGATCACCGTTCTGTATTTCATCTCTCGCTCCTTTCCTGAACCTCGGAAAAGTGGGACCGTAACTTATGACCATGCATTCATCCATCTTCGAGATGTCGATAAGCTCCCCGGCCGATTCTCTGGCCTGGTCCTCGCTCTCCCCCTCAGAGTATATGTGTATCACCGTCTCGTACTTTTCCGTTTTTTCCTGTTTATTGATGAATCCGAACCCTTTCTTGCCTTCGGCAAAAACGGCGTGTGTGGATTCGCAGCTTATGGTCATGTTCCTGGCGACCTTTTCGCCGTTTATTACTTCGCCTGCCTTTTCTCCAGCTTCGTATTCATCCGCGCCTTTACTGATTATCCCTATGATTGTTTCATAGATTACCATCTTCCCCCCTTTTTGCTGCCGATGGAGCTCTCTCCGGTCCTCATTCAATACTTTATTCGATGATTGTTATGGATCTTTTAATAACAAATTACGTTTTTGTGACTTTTCGGATTTCGAGAGCCCCCCTCTACCCCGTAAATAAAGGGGCATACGCCACCGGGGGCCTATATCTTGTGGTCGGATCCAAAATATATTACGGGAATGTGTTTAAAAGGTGTCCGGAGCAGGCATTGATATGGATATCATCCGGTAACTTCAAAAACGTTCTTCAGCAGTTTCTCGTGCAGATTCCGCCTGAACAGCGCTATCTCCCTGGGAGTATATCCCATTTTCAGGAAAATGTTCTTTATTCTCTTGGTGCCGTAATCGCCCTTGTCGACGACCTCCTCGGTCTGGCTGAACCTGTGGAGAAAATCCCGGAGGTTCTTATCGCCGAAGACCTCAACATAGGCGCTTATGAATTCATAGCCGAAGTGATGATGGGTCACCCCCACGTAACCTTCCATAGGCACGTTCAAAGCTCTTTCCTCGCCCCATATCGCCGCGTCAACGTCAAGCTGGGAAAGCCCTTCGAGTCTCGCGGCCTGCTTGGCGCTTATCGGTATCTTCCCCAGGGACTCCCTCGCCGGGCTCTTTCTTCCCATTACGCGTTCGGCAAAGTAATCGGCGAACCCCTCCTCCATGAACCTGTTCTTCGGATTGCGTATACTGCCCACCGCCATGGCGAATATACTGTGGGCCATCTCATGCAGCATTACCCACTCTTCATAACCGGTTATGGGCGTCTCGAGCGTCCTGCCGGGCATTAAAGGACTTTTATAGGGCAGAAGGTCCGGGAAAATGTTCGAGGTCTTGCTGTAAACATACACACGGTTGAAAGGATGCCCGGACTGTGTCCTGCCGAAGGTCATGTTGAACCTGTATCCCTTCGGCAGGAAAGAAAGCATCTCGCTTGATTGCTCGAACGACCTGCCGTAAAGAATGAGTATCGTCGCCACGAGGTCCTGCCTCATCCGGTAGTCCATCTTCTGGTAACTTCTTTCCGGCACGTTGATACTGAAGAAGTTGTCCATGAACTTCATCTTGAAAAAATAGAAGCCCGACTCCTCCTTTATCCTGCCCTCAAGGACGGTGGGCATCGAAGAAGTCATTATCTTGACCCTTACGCTCGCCTGGCCTATGTCGTAGGTCTCTATAAGCCTCTGTTCTGCGTCCGCGGCTCTCCCAAAAAAGAGGAGCGCCAACACCAGAACTAATATTTTCGCGGTAATACCAGTACATGTCCTATTCATCTTCACCTTCCTTGTGCTGGAAAAGAATTTTACCCTCAGCGACAGCCTTGTAGGCGATAACGTACGCGGCCGCGCTCACCCCCAGAAACGCCGTGCCCTGGGGTTCGCTCTTTATCTTGTTCATCTCTATGTTCCTGAAATACCTGCGGTTGTCCTTGTCCTTGAAAAAAGCTATGGTCATCAGAACGTCCTTGGCGTCGGGGCCGACGGTGCTCAGTTTTATGTGGTCGCCGGTTTTCGCGTTGAGAGTTCTGATGGACATCTTATCGGTGATCTCAACCTTTTTGTTCCTGTATGTCAGGCGCAGGTTGGACCTCTGGACCGAATTGAAATTAAACAATTTCTCCGAAAAATAAAAATCAAGCCCCCTCGGATGGACCACCTCGACCTCCGCGGTGCATTTCTGGGCGGTGTGGTATTCATAGAATCTCTTGCCGTTCCTTACCGAGGCGTTCGCCCGCAGTATCCCGTGGAGATAGCGTATGGCTCTTTTCTCCGCGCCCACCCTGACAAGGCCCGAGACGTACACCCCGGTATACCATGGCCACAGCCCCCCGTTATGGTAATGGCCCATGAACTCCTTGAAACGGTATTGGTACAGGCGCTTTGACCGGAATATGTTCTCCTTGAAGAAGGGGTAATGCGCCGGAACAAGAGGATACCAGTTAACTGATATCATGTCAACAAAGCGCATGATGTTCTCTATCTGCCTCGAGGAAGCGACCGCGCTGACCAGCGCCAGGCTGTTCCCGAAAGCGTCAAATATCCCGTGTGAACGGTTGAAACATTCTTTCGAATCCCGGGCGGCGTAATAAAAATGCATCAGGTAGCCCATGATGTCCAGGTCGATCTTTTTCCGCATGCTCAGATAAACGCTGTCCTGCTTGGAAGAATCGTTCTTTATCCAGAATCTGTCCCTGATGATCTTTTTTACGTCAAGAGACCTGGCAAGATACTCACCTGACCTTTCATCGCCGGTAGTCTTGTAAAAATGGGCCATCTTCTTAAGAGCCAGATGCCACAAAACCTCGTCGTAAAGGACGAACCCTTCCTGGAAATATTCATCCGCCCAGTTGCCCGCCCTGGGTATGTATAAAAGACCGCAGTTTTTGTTCTCCCAGGTATTTTCGAGATAACCCAACGCTTTCTCGAGGGAATCTGCGAAATACGCGAACTGGGAGGGGTCCTTTTTATACCTCAGGTATTCCACGCTTCCTATGATGTACAGCGTGGTGGGGTCCACTCTCGGGTTAATGATGCCGTAACTCACCTCACCGGCCGCCGATACGTTGCTCGGAATGGCCCCGTCAGCCCTCTGGGTATCCTTAAGAACATCGAGACTGCTGCGGAAAGCCTCTATGAGGTCCTCTTCCCCCGAAAGAATACTGGCCATGCCTATCCAGAACGTATCCCGGGTAAACAGGCGTTTATAATTATCGATGTTTTCCGAGGAAGCGACGTAGCCGATCCGGCCCTGATCGGGGCCTGTGATAAGGTCTCTTAGCTGGGCGAGGGACTCGTTATAGGCCCCTTCGAAATCTATCTCATCGGTATACGTCTTGACTTCGGTCACTTTGAACTCCCCGCAGAATGAATTTCAGCACTCTCCTAGTATACACCACACAGGAGGATCCTGTCACCCCGCGGGAGAAGGGCGTAAAAAACCCTTATCATAAAAAAAGATAAGGGTCTTGGGTATGGCGGAGGAGGTAGGATTCGAACCCACGGTGGGTTGCCCCACAACGGTTTTCAAGACCGCCGCTTTCGACCACTCAGCCACTCCTCCGCCGATATATCTCCTTCAGGGATTTACTATTTTATCAGATTTGTATCCTATTTACAAACTCAAGGGTTCTCTCGTAAATAAGCAGATATATGTCCCTCGAATACTCAATGGATTCTTTGAAGAACCCCACGAACGAAAGTCCATC
Organism: Candidatus Omnitrophota bacterium; assembly: GCA_014728045.1. Taxonomy (NCBI): domain Bacteria; kingdom Pseudomonadati; phylum Candidatus Omnitrophota; species Candidatus Omnitrophota bacterium. The sequence goes on along the minus strand of WJMH01000022.1, from coordinate 117,132 downwards.
GAATACCGGGGATACTACGGCAATGGTCACGATAAGGTTGCATAGAAGTATGAAAACCAGAGAGAAGATAAGCCCGGACTTGATTATGTCGGGCTGTTCCATTCTCAAAACTTCCGAGGTCATGCTGAAATGGAACGCAAGCGTAAATCCGACCAGGAATATGAACAGCTCGACGGTATGAGGCGTTTTGTACCCGAGAACTTCCAGAAGAAGAAAAACCGGACCGAGAAGCACTGTGTAGATCGGAACGAAATACGGGCTGAGCTCTATGAAAACGTTGGACTTACTGGTAACTACGTTCCCCCCGGAGGGCTTAACGCTGAAAGAGACCACCCTGCCCCCGCAGAGCCAGGTTGCCAGAACATGGACGAATTCGTGCCCCAGAACGTAAAGGTAGGCCGGACGAAGGAGCATGACATGCATGAGCAGATAGGCCAGAACCCCTCTCTCGAGCACATGGAGAGTGCCGCTAAGGATGCTTATCCCGGAAACATTGACGTAAAAAGCCCTGCCGAAACCTATGACAACCGGTATAAGCAGTATGCCGATCATTGATTTTAGGAACTTCATGAGCCTGGTTCGATCCTGTCCGCCCCGAAATAAGGTCTTATCGCCTGTGGTACGGTCACTGAACCGTCCTCGTTCTGATATGTCTCCAGGATGGCTATCACGAGCCTGGGAAGCGCCACACCTGAAGCGTTAAGCGTGTGGAGATATTCAGGCTTCCGGTCCCTGTCGGAAGGACGGTACTTGATATTGGCGCGTCTGGCCTGGAAGTCGGTGAAGACCGAACAGCTTGATACCTCAAGCCACTTCCTGGAACCCGGTGCCCATAACTCTATGTCATAGCATTTATGCGCGGCAAAGCTCATGTCCCCGGTAGACAGGACAAGCACACGGTAAGGAAGTTCCAGGCGCTGTATTATGTCCTCGGCATCCTTAAGGAGCTTCTCGTGTTCCTCCATGGAGCTTTCAGGTGTGGTGAACTTGACCATCTCGACCTTGTCGAACTGGTGCACCCGGATGAGACCCTTTGTATCCTTGCCGTAGGAACCGGCTTCTCTTCTGAAACAGGCCGTATAGGCGGTGTAGTAGATCGGAAGGTCCTCTTCGTCTATGGTCTCCTCCGAGTGGATGTTGGTCACCGGTACTTCCGCGGTAGGTATCAGGAAGAGATCCTCCTCGTATATCTTGTACATATCCTCTTCCAGCTTGGGGATCTGACCGGTACCGAACATGCTCTTGCGGTTGACCAGAACCGGCGGAAAGAGCTCAGTGTAGCCATGCTCTTTGATGTGAACATCCAGCATGTAGTTTATAAGCGCCCTCTCGAGCTTGGCGCCCTGGCCGGTAAAAAGAGGAAAAAAAGACCCTGTTATCTTGGCCGCCCTTTCCAGGTCGAAGAGCCTGTTGATCTGGCCCAGCTCAAGATGGTCCCTGGCATCGAAAGAAAACTCTTTCTGCTCGCCCCATTCCTTGACGAGGGTGTTCGCAGATTCGTCCCTGCCCACGGGCACGCTCTGATGGGGCACATTGGGTATCCTCTGAAGAATGTATTCGTATTTCTCTTCCGTTTCCCTGAGCTTTTCATCAAGGGCTGATATCTCAGCGGAAAGCTTTTTCACCTCAGCCTTTGCGTCCGTGACATCCTTTTTCTGTTTTATGAGTTCGCCTATGTTCCTGGAAGACTCGTTCTTCCTGCGTTTAAGATCTTCTACCTGCTGGATAAGGTCTCTTCTCTGCTCATCAAGCTTGAGAAAGTCATCGACCATCTCCCTCTTGTCGCCGCGGGCGTCCATGGACTTTCTCACGGTATCGGGATTTTCGCGTATGAATTTTGGATCAAGCATCTATATCTATCCTCTCTTTTTATTTTAAAGGGCAACCTCGGAGGGGGTTGCCCCTATCATGTTTATTACTAATTATATATTCTCAGGTCCGATTATGCAACCTCAGCCCTTTATGACGCCGATGGGCCTGAGTCTTGCGACCTTTACGGAGATCCGCGCCCCTTCGACAATATCCACGACTTCTGTAACGTCCTTGTATGCCTCGGACACCTCCTCGTTAAGCGTGCTCTTTCCAGTGAACCTGACGGTTATCCCCTTCTGGTCGAGCTCCTTGACGATATTTCTTCCCCTGGTGGATTTTTTAGCAGCGGTCCGCGACATGATCCTTCCCGCGCCGTGACACGTGGAATAAAAGGAATCCTCCGCCTCTTTTGTGCCCGCGAGCAGATAGGAACACCTGCCCATGTCACCCGGTATGATGACGGGCTGGCCGGTCCTGCTGTAGGCTTGGGGGATCTCATCGTGTCCGGGAGGAAAGGCGCGCGTAGCGCCCTTTCTGTGGACGCAAAGCTTGCGTTTTTTACCGTCTATCTCGTATTCCTCGAGCTTGGCTATGTTGTGCGCCACGTCATAGAGCAGGTTCATCCCGAGCGACTCGGCGCTTTCGCCGAAAACCTTCTCGAAAGCCTGTCGCGAAAGATGGGTTATAACCTGGCGGTTCGCCCAGGCATAATTGGCGGCGCATCTCATGGCGCCCATATAGGCCCTCCCGTCATCGCTTTTTACAGGAACGCATGAAAGCTGCCTGTCGGGAACACTGATACCGTACTTGGAAAGGAGCTTGACCATTTTCGAGGCGTAATCGCTGCATATCTGGTGACCGAAGCCCCTGCTACCGGTATGTACCATCAGCGTGACAAAACCCTTTTTGATGCCGAAAGCCTCCGCGATGTCCTCGTTGTATATCCGGTCTACCTCCTGCACCTCCAGAAAATGGTTCCCCGAGCCGAGGGTGCCAGATTGCTCGCGCCCCCTCTGATAGGCCCTTTTGGAGACCATCTCGGGATCGGCTCCCTCTATGGCCCCGTTCTCTTCGCATCTTTCCAGGTCACCTTCCCATCCGTAGCCTTTATCGACGGCCCATGCGGAGCCTTTTTGCATTATCTGTTTTTCCTCTTTCTCGCTAACGGTAAGCCTGCCGGTCGAGCCGACGCCGGTGGGAACTATCTTGTAGAGCATGTTCACAAGTTCCTTGGAGCGGCTTCTCACCTTATCCGCTTCAAGTTTCGTCTTAATGAGCCTTACCCCGCAATTTATGTCGTAGCCCACGCCGCCGGGCGTTACAACCCCGCCTTCTTCCACGTCGGTCGCCACGACCCCCCCTATGGGAAGCCCGTATCCCCAGTGTATGTCCGGCATGGCCATGGAAGCTTTGACCACCCCGGGAAGGTGCGCGGCATTGGCGACCTGCTGGGGCGCATTATCGCTTACGATGCTCTTGAGCATCTTTTCGTCGGAATATATAACGCCGGGCACTTTCATGCCGGGCATGTAATCGGTCGGTATCCTCCACCTGTATTCATCGATCTTCTCGAGATTTCCAGTGAACTCTTTGGTCATGATCCCCCTTTAGACGTCGAAAACCACGGTGACTTCGTAACCCGATGCGTTTTCCTCGATCTTTATCTCATGGTAAGTGGCCGCTTTTATCTCTATATTGATCCGGTCGGTATCATCGCCCACACTCTGGCCGATGATCTCCGCCGCCAGTTTGTCATCCTCAATCGAATTGACGCGGAATTCAAGGAACAGGATCTTTTCCGATACGGAAGTGTAAAGCACTTCGTTCAGCCAGTCAATGAGAAGGTCTTCCTTCCCGGCAGAATCAAGCTCTATCTGCCTCTTCTCTTCTTTCCGGAGCCCCTCAAGCTCGGCGGACATGTCCATCATGGCAAAAGCCGCGTTCTCGAAAAGTTCCGCAAGGTCCTTTCCGTAAACCTTTGCCGCAAGGTCCGCGGTATGCGATATCTGCTCATACCTTTTCATAATTCAATTATATTGTGTAACCGGCTGATTCTCCAACCAAATTCGGGCCGCGCCTTGTGATCTCATTTTTTTCCGCGTATCTTTTCCAGAAAAGATGACAGTCCTTCCTGATAAAGTTCCTTCGAATCCAGAAAAGCCGTAGTGTGGGTGCCCCTGAGCTGGAGGAACTCCTTCGGGGACCTCGCCTCGCGGAAAAGTTTCTCCCCCAAATCGTAGAAAACGATCTCGTCGTCTATACTATGCATTATGAGTTTGGGGCATTCCGCTTTTTTTAGCTCACGCATGGTATCAAGTCTTGAGGAAAAGATAAAATGCGGCACGTACGGGTACGCTTTCTTGGCCATGTCCCGCAGGCAGGTGAAAGCTTCCTCGGTAACAAGAGCCTCCGGCCGCTTCTTCGCGGCTACCTCGGCGGAAACAGCTGCCCCAAGCGATTCGCCGTAAAGGATTATCCTATTCTCGGGCACGCCGCGGGATATTGAGATGTATTCGTAAGCGGCAAGCGCGTCCGTGTAAAGGCCCTTCTCCCGGGGAACGCCCTCGCTTTTACCGAAACCCCGGTAATCAAAGATGAATACGCTAAGGTCCAGCTCGTTGAGCATGGAAAGTTTGCTCAGCCTGTGGCCTATATTGCCGGCGTTACCATGGCAGAATATGACCGTGAAATCCGATCCATCCCGGGGTATGAACCATCCGTTAAGGCGTCTGCCGTCGGCAGTCTCAAAATATACCTCTTCATACAGCAGACCTATCGAGTCGGGGTCGGTGGTGACTTCCTTCATCGGGAAGAAAAGGCTTTTATTCTCTATATACCTTATTAAATAGACGGCAAGAAGCATAATTACAAAAGCTGTAAGAACCGGCATCATTCGTCTTCCTCCCCCTTGAGTTCGATCAGTTTTTGCCTCGCACCCAGGGACACCGCCTCGTAGGTATCCTCGGCACCGAGGTCTTTTCCTGTTTTCTCGGCCTCTTCCGGCGTAAAAGCCTCACCGAAAGTCACTTTGATCGGATGAAGGCGCGGGAACTTCGAGGTGCGCGGCCATGCTTCAAAAGCGCCCTCGATCGCCACCGGGACCAGTTTCGCCTGTGTTTCCACGGCGAGTATGCCGAAGCCTTTCTTGAAATCCGCGACCTTGCCGTCGATGGTGCGGAATCCCTCCGGAAAAAGGCAGAGCCCCTTGCCGTGATCGAGGACATAATGAGCGCTTTTCAGCGATTCAAGCAGGTGAGATGAAAAATCAAGCGGTATTATCCTGCCAATCTTTACCAGGTTCCGAATGATGGGCACCTCAAAATACGCCCGGAAACCCACGAAGAAAAGCTCAAGGCGGGGATAATCCGGCAGGGCCGAAGCCACGAGAAACCCATCGAAATAACTGGTATGGTTCGCGTAAATGATGTAAGGGCCCTCCTCGGGATAATTTTCCCTGGCCTCCACTTTCAGCCTGTAGAATATTTTAAAGAGCATCCTGTGCGTGAAAATGAAAATGAATCCTCCCAGCCAGGCCAGCCATCCCGGATCGAGGTCTATTTTCTCAAGGTTCTCTTCCCGGGGTTTGCCGCGGATGATCTTTCCCCAATCGGCGGGTTTTCCTTCCTTTTTTTCCTTGCCTTCCTTGGAGGGCTTTGCCCCTTCCTCCCCCAGGAAGGGTTCCACCCCCTCTATCAGGTCCTTCACGGTGAAGGCACTGCCTACGACCTCGTCCTTTATTCCTGTGCCCAACACCTCTTCCAGGCCTTCGGCTATTTCTATCCGTCCAAGAGAATCTATGCCCAGGTCCATTTCCAGAAAATCTTTCGGGGTGACCTCCCTTTCCGTCCCGGTCTTCTCCGCGAGATAATCAATTATCTTCCTTCCGTGCTCGGTCTCCATCAGTTCCCGGTCTTCCTCGGTGAGTTCCTCCTCGGTCTTTACCGGTTCTTCCCCCTCTCGGGCTTCCTTGCCGTATTTTTCCTTAACCTTGAACCTCTGTATCTTCCCCAGCTCGGTCCGGGGGAGTTCATCCATTGTCACGGTAAATCCTCTCAGGCGCATATGCCCGGGAAGATCCTTTGACACGTTATTGAACCTGTCCCTTATGACGCCCTTGAGGTTGACCTCCCCGTACTTTTTGAAAAACTCAACATCTGGCACCACCACCGCCCAGAGGGTGAGGTCTCCTTCATTCTTGGAAGGGACCTCGAAGACGCACATCTCCTTTACAGGAGCCTCGCTCATGTAAGCCTCTTCGATCTCGTCGGGATAGATGTTCATCCCCGAACTCAGGACGATAACGTCCTTGGCCCTACCTGTCAGGAAAAGGTAACCATCCTCATCGAAATATCCCAGATCCCCGGTGTGAAGCCATCCGTCCTTCAAGGTCTCCTCGGTAAGCTCCTGCTTCTTGTAATATCCCTTCATTATGTTGGGACCGCGCGCTATGACCTCCCCGACGCCTTCTTCGTTCTTATCCTTTATCTTTATCTCAACATCGGGAACGGGCACCCCCGCCGAACCGAACTTCTGCTCTCCCGGGGGATTGAGGGTAAGAACGGGCGAGCTTTCGGTGAGCCCGTACCCCTCCAGAACGGTAAAGCCGAAACTCTGCAGGCTCCTGGCGACCTTCTCATCCAGCTTCGCCCCGCCGCTTACGAAAAAACGGAAAGATCCGCCGAACCTGGCGTGAACCGGAAAGAGGGCTCTCCGGGCAAGGTTGATCCCGGACATCTCTCTTACCTTGTGCAATACCCAGATAAAAGCGCTCAAAAGCAGGTTGACCGGGAAGATCATTTTTTTCTTCTTTTCTTTTATCTGCTGGTTGATCGAATGCAGAACCTGAGGAACGACCACGAAAACAGTCGACTTGGATTCCCTGATGGCGCCAAGAACAGCTTCGCGTCTCATCGTGCCCGGATAGATCACCCTGCCCCCGTATAAAAGAGGCGGTAGCATCGTCACCGTAAAGGGAAAGATATGATGCAGCGGGAGCATGGATATGACCGAATCCTCCGGGGTGATTATGTCCGTTCGAATCAGGGAATCACAGTTCGAGAGGATGTTCTTGTGGGTAAGCATAACTCCCTTTGGCTCTGAGGTCGTGCCCGAAGTGTACATGATGCAGGCAAGGTCTTCTTCTTTCGCACCTGCGGTCTTTTTCTTCCGGTCCCCGTGGGACTTCACAGCGTTTTTGAATTCGTCAGATCCGATCGTATAGACCTTGTCTATGCCCTCACAATCTTTGGCGGTATCATGATAATCTTTACTTGTAAAGACGATGGCACAACCGGAATTTTTTATGATGTTCTTTATTTCGTTCTCTGACGAGGTCGGGTTTATGGGGACGCATACGCAGTCGGACAGGATTATCGAAAAGAATATCAAAGGCCATTCGGCCCTGTTCTCAAGGATTATGCCTATCCTGTCGCCTTCAGAGGCGCCTTCTTCGCCCAGAAAATGAGCCAGCGACCTTATCTTTCCCTCCAGCTCCGCGTAAGTGAGGTCCTTCCATTCGCCCGAACTTTTGTCTTTTATCGCCGTCTTATCGGCCTTGTCCGAAGCGGTCTGCTCGAACTGTTCCCACAGGTTATTTTTCATAACTAGAATACCTCTCGTGTCTTTTCCGGTTTTTTGCTAAGAAGAAAATAAAGCCCCCCTATCATGAAGATGAGCATGCTCATGAAGGATATCCTGTAACCGGCCACACCCAGGCGTGAAAAAAAGAACAGCATCACCCCGAAGAATACCGGACCCGCTATACCCGAAAAATAGCTTACCAGGTTGAACAGGCCGAACGCCTCGCCCACCTTTTCCCGGGGCACGAGCCTGACCACCATCGCCCGCAGAACTACCCATGTGGATCCGATGCACGTTCCCGCCAGGGCCCCGACAAGCCAGTGCCAAGGAGGCCCGAGAAGCCCCCCGGTTATTATGCAGCACGCCCACATCAGGAAGATCGCGACAAGCGACCTGCCGTAACCCACTATATCGCTCAGATACCCGGAGAGTATGCTGCCAAGCACGGCAAAGAAGGCCGAAAAGGCCATTAGATCTATTATCTGTCCTTCCTTGAGGCCGAAGACCTTTACCGCGTATACAGACATGAAAAGTATTATCGCGTTCACGAAACAAAGCAGAAAAAAGGAAGCCTTCAGAAGATGCTTAAGCCCCTTGAAGTGCTCGGCTTCCGTCAGGGTCTCACGGAACTTGGCGTATATTTCCTGCAGGCTGCTTTTTTTCAGGAAGAAAGAGAGTTCCATCTTTTCCGGGGGCTTCTCATCCCTTACGAAGATCAGACAGGGCAGAGCGAAAAGAAAAAAGAATATACCGGTAAAAATAAAGGTCCCCTTGTATCCCATTTCGACTATTACGGGTTTTGTAAAGAGAAGCGCGACTATCGCGCCGATATAGCCGAGCATCATCCCGAACCCGGATACCAGCCCGACCTTTTCTCGCGGAGCCACCCTTGTCAAAAGCGCGTTATAAAAGACCACCGCTTCCTGGCAGCCGAAATTGGCTATCGCGAAAAGGACAAGAGGAAGAAAAATGCCTTTTGCGAAACCCATTGCTATGGTGAAAATAACGGCTACGATCGTGAACAGGCCGAGGAACAGCCTGCGCCAGTTCTTCATGTCCGATATCATCCCCAGAAAGGGAGCGCATAAGGCCACCATGAACATGGAGATACCGAAAGACAAACTGAAATATATTTCAGGAGCTCCTTTTTCCACGCTTATCCAGCGCGGAAAATGCAGGGATATCACGTTAAGGGCGAAGAACTGGTTAGCCAGATCGTAGAACGACCAGGCTAGCACAGGAAGGATGCTTGTGGGCTTGAGCTTTATCATGTCCTCCTTATAATTATACTGGCATCATAAATCCATGCAACCAAGCAACCCGGGAACTTAAATTCACCGCGCCAGAGCATACAACTGATGCCGATATGCTCACGAACCATTACGGTTAGCAAATACGGTCCCGAAAAATAGAAAGAAGTTTATAACTTGTTGAAAATAGAATATTTACCGCCGCCGGCAAGTATTATAGCGATAGAGCACATAAGATTAAGAAGCGGATATTCAAACCCTCCGTTGGAAGCGAAATAACCGTTCTTCCAGTGCACCAGGACGATAGCTGCCATCATTATCATCCCTATTACAAGCGCGCTCAGTCTGGGGAATATACCCAGAACAAGCAAAGTGCCCCCGGCAAGCTCCCCTATAGCAGCCACCCATGCCCAGAGGACCGGGGGCATCACCCCCAGAGACTCAAGCATCCGGGAAAGCCCATCAATTCCAGATCCGCCGAACATGCCGAATACTTTCTGGAGACCGTGGGCTATGAAAACCACACCCACTGCAAGGCGCAGTATGAAAAGCGCCAGATCTATCAGGTTGCTCCTATCCATTTCCCCTCCTTATTTTTCTCTTCAGCATTTTAAATATCACGTCCTTCGCGATACCCGCCATATTTTCCGGTTCTGATCTATAGATACACATATAGTAATGCATCATGTACCCCAAAAGCCCCCACACCCGGGTGCGCATCACAACCCCCGGGGCCTTACCATGCGCCATGGGAACAAGATACCCCAGGTCCAGGACTTTATACCGCTCAAGAGGTCTTTTCTGGATGCTCCTTATGATATTGTTGGCGGCCGTCTTCCCCTGCCCCATTGAGAACATGACGGCCATCCTGATGGGGTTATCTTTGCCCCTCCCTGTGAAGGAAGCCGTATCCCCGGCTATGAAAAGATCTTTGCCATGGTGATCGGCCGGAGTGAGGTCATTTTCAACCACTATCCTTGTCCTTTTCTTATTCAGATCCGTTTGCTCAAGATAGGCCCCGGACTTGACCCCTGCTGTCCATATACAGCTCGCTGGAGAGAACTTCCTGCCCGAAGCCAGAACGGCCACCTCACCGTCATACTCTTCAAGGGAATCAGATGTTATTATCTCTATACCCAGATTATCCATCTCCTTTTTGACTTTTCCGGCTATCCACTCGGGCAGCATTTTCAGGATATCATCGGCCTTTTCGACGATATGGATTTTATATTTGCCGGACCCAGCCCTCAAGAGGTAATTTATATTTGTCGCTATCTCGATCCCCGTGTAGCCTCCCCCGATCACAAGGATGTTCATCTCATCCATCCGGCCGGATCTATCGGTAAGGGTCCTGTTGATGGCAAGAGCGTCATCAACGTTATCAAGCTTCAGGCAGGATTCCCGCAAGGAGCTATTTCCGTAAAAGTTCGTTTCAGAGCCCGTGGCAAGCACGGCGTATTCATAAGGGATATCCCGGCCCCTCGTTCTTATGCGCTTATTACCTGTATCAATGGCTTCTACCGGTTCATTTACGAATTCGATATCCTGCCTCTCGGCGAAAGGGGCAAGCTCGTATCTTAATAGTTCAGGCCTCATCCAGCCGCCTATAACGTCCGGCAGCATGGGAAGGAACTCAAAACAGGTCCTCTTGTCTATAAGGACCAGTTTGAACTCACCCTCCAGAAGCCTAGAGTATCTCTTGAGCCTTCTCAGGGCACTTATCCCGGCGAAGCCGCCCCCCAGTATGACTATATTCTTTTTCGGCATCGTTTATCCTCTCCAATATCCAACCTGATACATCAAACCCGGATGCGGCCCGGGTGCGCATATCCTCATCAATAAATGTTCGCGCCTTCGCGATGAGACGCCTGGCCCCACCCAGAACACGGGAGGGCACTTTATGATCCCGCATAAGATCCAATATATCCATAATCTGATCCTCACAAGCCGTATCACATTTGAAAAAGGAAGCTATTTGCTCCATATCCCGGGAAGAACAGCTTTCACAGAGAATTATAAGAGGAAGTGTGATGACGCCTTCTCTTATATCACTGAACCTGTCCTTGCCGGTTTTTTGCGCGAAATAATCCATGTAATCGTCCATGACCTGGTAAGCCATTCCCGAATACATCCCAAAAAGCGAAGCATTTTCCTCATTCAGATCTTCACTTTTCCTTGCGTGCGCGCCCAGTCTGGCCGCCAGGCTGAACAGGCTCCCCGTTTTTAGGCCTATGACCTTGAGGTATCCTTCCCTGGTGAGGGAAAGGTCTGCTCTTTTTGTCTGTTCAAGGACCTCGCCCCTGAGAACACCGGAAAGGGCTTTGGTCATTTCACGGAAGTAATACGGGTCCGGAAGAGAGCTTACCAGGCGGAAAGCTTCTGAAAAAAGGTAATCGCCGTATAGAACGCTTTCAGGGATTCCCCTTGTCCGGTAAAGCGAGGCGCGCCCCCTTCGGCAGGAAGCCCCGTCCAGTACGTCGTCATGGATAAGGCTTGCGGCATGCAATAGTTCGATCGAAGAAGCGATATCCACTGCCCGGCTGTCATCTTCACCGCAAAAGGAGAGGAATAATTTTGCCCTTAGTTTTTTGCCCGCGGTAAGGGCCGAACATGAAAAAAGGCGCGAAAGCTCACCCTCCCCGAGATCGAGAACCTTCTGCAACCTCCGCGAGACTTTTCCCGCAGAAAGGCTCATATTCATATTTTCCTTTTCATCCTGCTTCATTCTTCTATCCCGTGTTCAGTATCGCGCCCTTACCGAACGGAAAGATCTCTTCAGGCCTTGGCAAGAATACCGGCGATAATACCCAATCCCAACAACATGTGCAATAGCACCGTAAGACCACTGGCCTTAACGAGGCTCTTCTGGTCATCATGCTTATCCCTGAGAATGCCGAATGCCAGCCAACCGGGCATATACAAAACCACCAGAAGTGCCGAATAAGCCGGCAAGGTGCCTCTGGATATATTCCAGAGGACCGAGGCGTACGATAATACAAGAGCCACCCCATAAAGCAGATACCCCTTATCCTTGCCGGCCAGAGAAACAAGGTTGTTCTTATCGGCTTGCGTGTCGGTCTTAATGTCCGGCACTTCATTGCATATTATTACGGCGGTTATGAGAAAAGAAACAGGAAGCGACACTGCCAGTGAATCCAGCGTGAAACTCCCCGCAAAAAGATAGAACCCGCCCATTACCAGAAAAACACCGAAAAGAAAAAATATATCCGCTTCCCCCATCCTGTTGTAGGCCAGCTTAAGAGGCGGCGCGGTGTAACTTACAGTTAATAGCCCCACCAGCGCCATAATGAGTAGAAAAACCGGATCGCCCGTTATGAAGAAGACCCCAAATGCCGAAAATACCGACACCGCCAGCATTGCAACGGCCAGCAGTAGTACGTCCCGCGCGCTGAAAAGGCCGTTCTGTATCACGCCTGAACCACCAAAAAACGGGCTTTTAATACCTTCACCTGTGTCGGCGCCGCTTTTGTGGTCGAAATAATCGTTGAAAAGGTTGCCGGCAAGATGTGCCGAGGAAACCCCGGCCAGGCCCAGTACCATTTTAAAAGGGTTCATCGCGGCCCCCTTCTGGAAAGCTAGTGCCGCTCCGGCGAGAAAAGGTATGATGCTCGCCGGCAGGAAATTGCTCCTGGTAACATGAATGAATAGGCCGGTTTTCATGATACGTTCCCTATTACATATAATATTATATATAAGTCCTATTTATTTATCTTTAAAAGGAACACCCTCCGGTATTTGTATCCGCAGGGTGTTCCTTTTAAGCACACTCCGGATGGATGAAAGACCCTTATTTTATGTTTATCTTCTTTGCTTTCTGGGAACTGGTTTTGGTCTTGGGAAACTTAAGTTCAAGTACTCCGTTCTTGAACTTTACCCTGGGCTTATCGACATCGGCGTATCTGGGAAGACTTATCGTCCTCTGGAAAGAACCGAACCGCTGCTCTTTGTGGTAAAAGTCCTTCTCTTTTACCTCTTTATCCTCTTCCTTTTTGCCCTTTATGGTGAGCACATTATCCTCTACTTCCACGTTAACGTCCTTTTTGTCACACCCGGGGAGGTTAGCCTTTACCACTACCTGTTTCTTGGTCTCGTACATGTCGACTTCGGGCCTCCACGCCCAGCGTTCCCCCTTGAAGAACGATGGTATTTTCATGGGACTCGCCGGCGTGGTGAAAAAACTGTTGAACATGTCGTCCATCTGCTTTCTGAGGTTCATCATCTCGCTTATAACCGGTTGCCATGTTTCCGGCAGGTTCTTGTTCTTCTTGTCGTCCATTTTCATGCCTCCTTCGCCTTGAATCTTGCCTTTATAATTACTTTCTGTGCCACTTTCCGTCATCTCCCTTTTTATATTCTTTTTTCACGGCGCTCCAGGCGGTCTTTCTTGCCACTTCATCCCGCGACTGGTTGCCCCGGCGTTTTTTCGGATCCTTGTACTGCTCATAAGCGCTGTTAAACGCTTTAACGAATATCTCCTGCGCGCGTTTGGGCAGTTTATCGCGAAGCTCCTCTGGTGCTTTCCGGATAGGCATGTTATTCTCCTTGTTCTTTTATTCGAATTTCTTAAGGATAAACAGAATGATGAAAGAAAAAGCGGTCGCTATAAGGGCTCCTGCAAAATAGCCGCATCCGGTGGCAAGTCCTATTCCCGAGCTTATCCAGATGCTGGCGGCTGTGGTCAAGCCGCGAGTGTTCTCGGCACTCTTTATTATCGCGCCCGCTCCGAGGAACCCCACCCCCGCAACAACACCTGCGGCTATCCTGAGGGTATCTATTGACTTAATGTCTATAAAATTTCGCTGGATGTACATCGATACCAGCATAACGAGCGCAGAACCCATGCAGACCAGCATATGCGTCCTCAGCCCCGCGCTTCTTCCTTTTTTCTCCCTCTCCCAGCCTATTATCCCACCCAGAATGCAGGCCAGAAAAAGACGAAAAGCCGTATGAAGTACTGAGATCATACCCATATCAACCCGTTCTTTTCCCCCCGGTCACTCTTTCTATCACGGTAATGACGTCCAGCGGATTAAAGGGCTTGTCCACCTGTTCCTGTATGCCGCATATACCCCTCAGGATGCCATCTTCCTCCCTGGTGAAATACCCACTCATGGAAATTATCGGTGTTTTCGAGGTCTCAAACTGGGTCCTTAATTCATCCGCCAATTGGAACCCGCTTTTGGGGTACATTTTAAGATCTATCAGGATAATATCCGGTTGCACTTTAGCGGCGGTTTTGATGACCCTGGCGTTATCCGAGACCTTGGTGACATCGTACCCGGCCGCCTCCAGAATTTCCTTTAGTTCGCAAAGGAATTCAGAATCATCGTCAATGATCATTACCTTTGTTTTTTTCTCAGTCTTTTTCACGGATCTTGTCCTCCCGGCTATGAATGGAACAATCTTGTGACCATTAGATTATACGGGCATACCGGAAGGGAAGACAATCGGCGTTTTCCACATTTTATTGACTTTTTTCCACTAAGAGAGCCGCTTGAGGGCCTGAAAGAGGTCTTTTATCCTAAAGGGTTTGTTTATCACAAAATCGGCCTGGTCCAAAGGGGGCGAAAGGGGCTCTGAAGATTCTATGTCGGGATGAGGCATGCTTAGGTCATGAACAGGTTTAGCCGAAAGAACGATGATCTTTTCGCAAAGATTCTTGCCCCTGGCCTGCCTGAGTATCTCCTCCCCCGCCAGGCCGGGAAGGCGCAGGTCAAGTATAAGAATATCAAACCTCTCATCTTCCAGCCTTTTTCTTCCGGTAAGACCGTTATTTTCGGTATCGACCGAATAACCTTTATCCTGAAGTATTTCCGACAGCTCTTCGGTAAGAGAGGTATCATCCTCTATTATAAGTATTTTTTTGCGGGGTCGCGGCGAGATTATTTTCTCCCCCCTTTCGGAAGGGTTACCGTGAAAGAAGCTCCTTTGCCTCTTTTCTTGCCCAGGGTTATCCTTCCTTTATGAAGCCCTACTATCTCGGCGCTGACGGCAAGCCCCAGGCCAGTGCCCTTGGACCGGGTACTGAAAAAGGGCTCGAAGATCCTTTCTCTGTTCTTCTCAGGTACGCCCGGTCCGTTATCCCTGATATTGACGCATACCGCATCCTCCCCCTCAAGTTCGCAGGTCTCACCCTTTACGGTTATCCTCCCTTTTTTATCCGGGACCGACTCGAAAGCGTTGTTAAGAAGATTGGTAAAGACCTGAGTAATCTGCTGGGGGTCCGCTTGAACGGGTGTCTTGCCAAGCTTTGAATAATCCTTGGCGACACGAACCTTCTTTGCCGGAAATTTGGACCTGACAATTCCCAGGGATTCCTTCAAAAGTTGCGCGATATCGACCCGTTTTTTTTCAGGGGGGTTGATACGCGAATAATTGAGAAGATTACTGATCACGAATTCGCTGTCCTGGATATTCTTCTCGATATTCTTTATATGTTTCTGGAGCCTGGGATCTTTGTTCTTTCTTTTTAAATTATACATCGAGGCCGATATGACACAAAGAGGATTCCTCAGCTCGTGAGCGACGATGGAAGCGAGCGCACCTATGTCCGAAAGGCGTTTGGCCTCGTCCAACTGTTTTCTGGTAAAGACCAGTTCCTTCTCACTCTGGGTCTTGGATTTTTCCAATATTTCCTGGGCTTCCTTGAGGAATGTTATTTCCATAAAGGAAGCGACCGCACAGGTTATATTCCCCTTTTCATCATATATGGGAATTGAATTCGCCGAAGCGGTTATCTCCCTGCCGGGCCTCTTTATAAGAACCTCTTCCTCCTCGACGACCTCGCCCTTTAAAAGCGACCGGGTTGCGGGAAGTTCCTCGGCTTTATATCGCTCGCCTGAAGGCCGACATAAACCGAGCTTCTTAGCATGTTCATCCATTTCAAGGCCTTCCACGTCTTCTAAACCGTATAATTCCCTGGCGGCCCTGTTGGCGAAGGTGATCTTGCCATCGGAGCCTCCTATGATAATAACACCCGTTGGAAGAATGTTAAGTACCGAGTAAATGTAGTTCTCGCTCTGGTGCAACCTGCTTTCATTTTTCTTGAGCTCGTCAATATCGGTGAAGACCATTACCACCCCGTCTATTTTGTTCTCCGTGGTCCGGTAAGGTCTCACCGTCATCTGGCACCACCTGCCCTCCGCATCCTTGAGTTGCCGTCTGATGACCGCCATGTCGTCTATGGTCCGTTCTAGTATCTGACGAAGATCGGGTAAATCCACCTTGAACTTGAGCTCTTCGATGGAACGGCCTATATCGGTGTATAGCAAGTTGACGATCCTGGAGGACTCGGGAGTGAAGCTCTTCACCCGGAAATCGGATCCCATCATGATAATGGGGATATTAATGCTGTTATAGATATTGTTGAGATCGTTATTCAGCCTCGAGAGTTCCTTGTTGCGGTTCTGGAGCTCTTCGTTGACCGTGAAAAGCTCCTCATTCGTGGACTGAAGCTCCTCCTTCGCTGTCTCAAGCTCCTCGTTCATGCTCTGAAGCTCTTCGTTGCTGGACTGTATTTCCTCATTGGCGGCGCGAAGCTCTTCGTTCGCCGCTTCTTTTTCCTCGATGGCGGATTGCATGTGATTCCTGAGCGCGGTGATCTCCCGGCGAAGCCTGGAAACTTCTTTTTTATCGGAGGAACTTTTACCCTTTTTTTTGGGGGGGTCCTTTCCCTCCATACCCGTCCTGCCAGGCTCGAATATGACCAGGAAACGGTTGCCGACGGGCTGCACTTCAAAATCCGCTCGCCTGGATTCGTTCCCCACTGTGTATCCCACGTCGGTCTTTCTAACCGCGCTTCCCATCTTTGAGGCTTCCTTTATGGCATCCTTTATTTCATACAGAAGTCCCTCCCTTGCCATGCTGGAAAGATTGAGGCTGGCTTTACCAGGTGAAGGTTCAAGATAAAGGCTTGTTCTTCCCCGGAACTGCACTATGTCAAGGTTCCGCTCGAGAAGAACGCCCGCGGGCGAATATTTTTCAAGAAATATGCGGTCGATCCTACTGTCCATGTCATCGGTCTGTTTTTTCTGATCTTCAATGCGCTTTTCCATGGTCTTGTCGAAACGCTCGATCTCCTTTTCCAGGCTATAAACCCTTCCGCGGGTGGAATCCATCTCCATCCCCCGCAGGGCCCTTCTATCAACCTCTTTTCTGCGGAATATTCTTCCTTTTTTGTCCACTTCGGTGAAAAGGTCCTTGTTCTTGCCCAGCGATTCGGAACTACCCAGGACAAGGACCCCTCTGGTCTTTAGCGCGTAATGCAGCATGGGAATAACATGTCTCTGCAGGACCGAATCGAAGTATATCAGAACATTCCTGCAGCTTACTATGTCCATGTTGGAAAGCGGAGGCCCCTTCACAAGATCATGTCTGGCAAAGACGCAAGCCGACCTTATCTCCTTCTTGAGCTTATACCCGCCCTCCGTCTTGGTAAAGTAACGCCGCAGGTAATCTTTTGGCATAGATCTGGCTATATCATGGCTGTAGTGCGCCCGACGGGCCTGTTCTATGAGGCGGGGACTGAGGTCCGTACCGAAAACCTGCACAGGTATAATCCTGTTCTTTTTTTCAATGAAATCCATAAGAGCTATGGCCAGTGAATAGGTCTCCTCCCCCGAAGAACAGCCGGGGGTCCACACCCTTATAGGCTCATCCGAAGAATGATCCTCGAGCAGTTTGGGGAAGACCTTTTTTTTCAGGGCATCAAAACACTTTTTTTCCCTGAAAAACGAAGTGACCGAGATCAATAGATCATCGTAAAGGGCAAAGGCCTCTTCACGGTTCTCCTGAAGGTAAGACTTGTACTCAACGATATCACTGATGCCATGAACCGCCATGCGCCTGGCGATGCGCCGTTTCACCGTAGAGGTCTTGTAATGGCTGAAATCCATACCGGAGGATTTCTGTATGATGCTGAATATGTCCGGGGCTTTCCCCTTGGTCAGAGAGAGATCCTCTTTTTGCTTTTTACTTTTTTTACGGGAGATATACGGGTGCTGACCGAGTTCGAACACCTTTCGGGCTATTTCGGACGGTGGGGCCATCTGGTCCACCAGGCCCGTTTCAAAAGCGCTCCTGGGCATATCGAAATACTCGGCGCTCTTTTCGTCCTGGGCGAACACGAATCCGCCTTTTTTTTTGACGGCCTTTATACCGGCTGTGCCGTCAGTACCCGTTCCCGAGAAAAGTACGGCCACGGCCCTCTCACCCTGGTCGTCGGCAAGCGACCGGAACAGGTGATCGACCAGCATCCTCTCGTCGGCTTTTTTACGGGTAACCTCGAGTTTTCCCCCGGAAACCGCTATCTTTTTGCCGGGTGAAGTAACATAGATATGTCCGGGGGCGATCTTTGTGCCGTTAACGGCCTTTCCGACGGAAAGTTTCGTCTGTTTGGACAGGATATCGACAAGGATGCTCTTATAGCCGGGTTTGAGGTGAATTACGATAATGACCGCAAGATGCGCTTCTGCAGAAAGTCTTTCAAGGAAATCCCCTATGGCTTTGATTCCGCCGGCGGAAGCTCCTATACCCACAACGGGGAATTTTTCTTCTTTTGAGGGTCTATTCGTCTTTTTCTTGTTGACCGCACGCGATCTTTTCTTTTTGCTTTTTCGTTTAGCCATTTCGCATTATTATACCAGATATCCGGACCGTTACAATTTTTTTTGTCTTTAACCCCGATTTGTGCTATTATATCGGATGAATAATTGACTTTTCTCCACCCCAAGGAGGTCACTATTGGCCTATACCATATTCATCATAGATGACGATAAGGCTTTCTGTGAAGAGTTCAGTGACGCCTTCTATGAATACAACGTGATAAAAGCCTTTAACGCACAGGACGCTCTGGACGAGTTGCGTAAACCCAACGAGATCGATCTAATAATCCTCGATGAGCGTCTTCCCAACAACAAAAAGGGCACCCTTATCCTGGAGCAGCTAAGGAAAATAATGCCCTCAACCCCCATTGTTATCCTCACTGGTTTCAGCAGTAAGGAGACCGCGATAAGAGCCCTTCGCGCGCATGCGGACGAATACCTCGAAAAACCCATGGACATCCCCAGAACCAAACAGCTTATCGAAGATCTCCTCCATGAGTCGGATAAGAAAAATGCCCGCGAAGGCTCCGACATAAAAAGCAAGATTGCCCGCGTTAAGATCTTCATCGAGAAGAACTTCGACAAAATTGTCACTCTTGAGGACGCCGCGGGTCGTGTGGGGCTAAGCCCCAAATACTTAAGCCGGGCCTTCAAGGAAGAGACCGGAACCAATTTCAACGAGTATTACCTGAAATGCAAGTTCAAAAAAGCCGAGGAACTTCTGAACCAGACCAGTTATACCATAGAGCAGATCGCCGACAAACTAGGATACAAGAACCCCGAATCCTTCATAAGGATCTATAAAAAGCACTGGGGATCCACCCCTACCCAGAACAGGACTTCTCCCAAGAAAAAGAAGAAACAGCGAAAACCCCGCGCGAAGAAAACCTCCAAAAAACGCTGACAGAAGCTATTTGCTCTCATCCATGATATCGGGAAGGGTCCCGGCCTGCCGGGGTATATCCAATACCTCAGAACTGACAGAGCCGATACGGTTTATCCTTTCCCTAAGGTCCTTTGGCGCGGTCCGGTAATACGCCGTTTCTTTAATGTACTGAGCCTCGCCCCGAATGATGTCCATGTCCTTTTTGTATCCGATCCTCTCAAGGTGCAGGTATGCCACGTAGATAATGCCCGCTGCTATCAGTATCCATCTTATCAGTGTTCTGGGCTTGATTTCCATTTCAGGATCCTTCTATACTCTGCTTAATCTTGTGATGAACTTCTCCGCCCACCTGTATATGTTCCGGTTGTTTATGGCGCTTCTCATGTATTTCATCCGCTTCTCTTTTTCCTCCTGCGTCATCTGAACGGCCTTTTTTATCGCCTTTGCGGCAGCATCGAAATCATAAGGGTTGAAAAGCACCGCTCCCTTGGCGAATTCCCTGGCAGAGCCGGTAAAGCGGCTGAGCACGAGCACCCCGCTCTCGTCCGTCCTGGAAGCGACATACTCCTTGGCTACAAGGTTCATGCCGTCATGCAGGGATGATACAATGCACAGGTCCGCGCAACGGTAGAGCGCAAGATGCTGGGCATAGTTAAGGCCTTCATAATTAAGCACCACAGGCTTCCAATCCTCCCTGCCGTATTTTTCGTTGAGTTCATCCGCCCTGCGTTTACTCTCTTCGATAAGCCTTTTGTAGGAAGGTATTTTGGCGCGCGAAAGAGCTCCCAGCTGGTAAAAAACGATCTTTCCGATGTAGCCCGGTTCGAGCTGAAAGAACCTGTCTATCGCGCTGAACCTCTCGAGGATGCCCTTGGTATAATCTATCCTGTCCACGCTAACGGCAAGAATGGAGGATCCGGCCTTTATTCCGTTAAGGATGCTCTCCATGGCACCTGATACCTTTTCGGTTTCGGCGTCTTCGGACATACCCTCGAAATCGACGCTGATGGGGAAGTTCTTGACCAGGGTCTTGTGCCCCTTGTAGCTTATGCTGCTCTCCTCGTGGCTAATCTTGGCCTCCATGTGCAGTTCCACGGTCTGGATGAAGTTAAGGCAGTGATAATATATATGGAAGCCCAGTATATCGCAGGCCAGCATTCCCGAGAGTATCTGGTGCTTCTGCGGGCAGACCCTGAATACTTCCGCGTTGGGCCAGGGTATATGCCACATCATGGCAATCACCGCATTAGGCAGCTCTTTCTTAACGTATAAAGGCAAAAGGCAAAGGTGATAATCCTGGATCCAGATGACAACGTCCTCGCCCCGGGATTCTTCGATCACCGCATCGGCGAACCTTTTGTTTATTTTCTTGTAAGCGGCCCAGTGCTTCTTCAGAAAAAGCGGCTTTTCGTATGCGATATGGCAGAGGGGCCATAGCGCCTGGTTGGAATATCCGTAATAGAAATCATCCCGTTCCTCATCGGTGTACCAGAGCCTCTTCAGGCTGTATTCCTCGCTTCCAGGAGGAACTTTGACTATATTATTCTCATCTACCGTCCGCCTGTCGGCGTCGCCGGCCCCCCAAGCTATCCAGGTGCCGCCAACCGCGCGCATGACCGGATCAAGCGCAATGGAGAGACCGCTCACCGTCTTGGAACACTCAATCCCGCCGCCGCGCTTCTCATGTACGTATGGCTCCCGGTTGGAGGCTATTATGAGCTTCCTGCCGGCAAGTGCGTTCTTTATATCTTTTACAAGAGATTCCTTGGTAGCCATGGTCTGCCTTATTTTATGTATTCAGGTTTGCCGGTGTCTTCCAGATGCTTCTCCTCGAAACTTTCATCGACGCGGGAGAATTCATCTATACGCTCGGCTCCGCTGCCCTTGTAGGTATGTTTCGAAGTGCAACCCAGAACATGCATTAAGGCAAGAACGATAAGAATATAAATATGTCTTTTAGCCACCATGAGCTCCTTTCCTGTGGTATTGCACCATAACCATACGAGCCTGCTACGCCGGCAGTATCTCCTCCGAAAGGTAGACGTCCTGTATGCTGTTAAGTATCCGTATCCCCTCGTCCATCGTCTTCTGGAAGGCTTTTCTGCCGGATATCAGGCCGCTTCCGCCGGCCCTTTTATTTACAACGGCGGTCCGGACCACTTTCTGGAGATCGTTCTCGCCGCTTGCGCCCCCGGAATTTATAAGCCCTATCCTCCCCATGTAGCAGTTGGCCACCTGGTACCGGGTAAGGTCTATCGGATGATCGGTGGTAAGTTCATCGTAAACAAGGTCGCTTGTCTTCCCGAAACCTATCGCCCTGTAGCCGCCGTTATTCGTCGGGGCTTTTTGTTTGACTATATCCGCCTGTATGGTCGCTCCCAGGTGGTTCGCCTGCCCTGTCAGGTCCGCTGATGTGTGGTAATCGGTCCCGTCCTTATTGAAAGCCGAATTCCTGAGATAGCACCAGAGTACCGTGAACATTCCCAGGCGATGGGCTTTTTCAAAGGCGGCCGAAACCTCTTCGATCTGCCTGCGGGACTCGGCTGAACCGAAATATATCGTCGCGCCGACCGCTGAGGCACCCATGTCGTACGCCTGTTCCACCGAAGCGAAAAATCTCTGGTCATAAGTGTTCGGGCAAGACAAAAGCTCGTTATGGTTGAGCTTCACTATAAAGGGCATTTTGTCGGCGTATTTCCTGCTTACCATGCCCAGAACGCCCAGAGTTGAGGCTACCGCGTTACAGCCGCCCTCGATGGCCAGCCTGACTATGTTCTCCGGGTCGAAATATATCGGGTTGGGGGCGAAGGAAGCGCCCGCCGAATGCTCTATACCCTGATCCACCGGAAGTATCGAAAGATATCCGGTCCCTTTGAGCCTGCCGTGGGCGAAGACCCTCTTAAGGTTGCTTATCACCTTCTCGGGGCGGTCGGATATGGAAAATACCCTGTCAATGAAATCGGGGCCGGGAAGGTGCAATTTCTCTCTGGGGAAGGTTTTACATTCGTGCTTTATTAGATACTCCCACTCCTTCTCCCCCAGGATCCTGATAATATCATCTTTCTTCATAACATCCTCCCTTTTAGAGACACCGATCACCTTCTCATCATCCAGTAATCGTCACTGTTAAAGAACTCAGCGTTCTCCAGGAACGTTTCGGGCTCTTTTATGAAACCCAAAAGTTCGTCAATGAGATTGTAATGCATCTGTTCCTCGTCGGCTATCTTCCTGAAAAGCTCTTTTTCCCGGGAATCCTCCGTTTCCTCGGATTTTTCCAGATAAAAATCCCTGGTCTTCTCTTCCACTTCAAGAGCTTTGCCGTAAAGCTCCTTCTGGGACATCTCCTCCTCGAAAGGATTACCTTTCTCGGCAAAGGACTGGAAGGTCTTCCTCGCCTCTTCCATGACCTGGGTTGCCGGGAAGTCTTCTGTTTTTCCCTCTTTCATGCCCTTGAAGACATTGAAATGCTTTACCTCATCGTCCGCCAGCATGTTGAATATGTTCCTGCAGCCCTCGTTGTCGGTTTTCTCCGCAAGTTCCCGGTAATATTTCTCTCCTTCTTTCTCTAGTTGCATCGCGAAATCAAAAGGGTTCATGCCATCCTCCTTTTTTAAAAACATTTCTCTCCCTCAGCTTTAACGCACTTGTCCCTGTCACATCTGTAACATATCTCGTTCTTCAGATACCCTCCCTCAATAAACTCCCTTACATTGGAAAGGGTGGTCTCCGCTATATTGGCGAGTGCTTCTTTCGTGAAAAAACCCTGGTGCGAAGTTATGACCACGTTATGGAAAGTCATGAGCCTGGCGAGCACATCATCGCTTATGAAAGATGAAGAAAGGTCCTCGTAGAAAAATTCGCTTTCCTCCTCGTAGACGTCAAGACCGGCGTAAGCTATTTTTCCCGTCTTCAGGTTCTCGATAAGCGCCTTGGTATCTATCAGCTTCCCTCTTCCGGTATTGATGATCATGACACCGTCTTTCATGGCGCCGATACTTTCCTGGTTTATGATATATTCTGTCTCCCTGGTAAGCGGGCAGTGTAACGAGATGATATCGGATTTGGCGTAGAGCGTCTCCAGATCGACATATTTAAAACCCATGCCGGAAGCTTCCTCTTCATCCGGCTTGGGGTCGTAAGCCAGCAGATTCATCCCAAAACCCTTGAGTATCTCCAAGAGGGTTTTTCCTATCCTTCCGGTACCTATCACTCCCGCGGTCTTCCCGTGCATGTCGAACCCCATCAGGCCGTTTATCGCAAAATTGTTGTCCCGTACCCGGAAATAGGCCCTGTGTATCTTTCTGTTAAGGGTCATCATAAGCGCAACGGCATGCTCGGCGATGGCGTACGGCGAGTATTCGGGAACCCTCACGACATGTATCCTGTCATACACCGCGTCGAGGTCAACGTTGTTGTATCCTGCCGAACGCAGCGCGACGAGTTTAACCCCAAGTTCCGACAGCTTATCCGCCACCGCTTCGCTTACCATGTCATTAACAAAGATGCTTATAATGCGGTAGCCCCTGGCAAGATCGGCGGTATCCTCGTTGAGGCGGTTATTCAGGTATTTAAGCTGGAAACCGTATTCCCGGTTAGCCTCCCCGAAGAACTGCCTGTCATAGGGTTTGGTGTCGAAAAAAAGGATCTTCTCGTCTTTCAAAACACCTCCTTATCCAAGATATTTCTCGTAAACTTCTTTCCTCCAGGCAAGTTGCGTACCCGCGGCCTCGACGCTGGCGATGAGAAGTGCTTCTCTTACCTGCTGTTTGGTGCATCCCACTTCCAGCGCTTTTTTGATGTGTTCCTCGGTACAGTGCGGGCAGCGGAACACACAGGCAAGCGCGGCCATCAGCAGTTCCCTTGTTCTATCGTCGAGCACGCTCTTTTCCTTGCAGGCAAGGTAAAAATGATTGAAAGCTTTGCCGAGCTCGGTGTCTTTCATGTACCAGGGCTTTTTTTCGCTCATTTCGAAGCACCTCCTTGAATGGTCTTTCGGCAGCAACTGGACGGGGCTTTGGTCATATCAGCCGGGAGAGTCGCTTTATATCCTGAACGCTTCGATAAGTTCGCCGATATCGATCTTGTCTATATCCTTTTCGGCGAGCGGGGTCTTCTCCGAAAGGCCGCTCTTCTGGCCGTAAGTCTCACTCTCGCGCCTGTAGATCACCCCTATGGGTATATCGTCCCCCCATTCGGCGGCTTTACTGTAGGCTGCCATCTTGTCTTGGGGGTCGTGATCACCTTCTTCGCTAAGTTTGTATATCCTGTCCTTGTACCACTGGTGGGTATTCTTTTTGTTGAACGAAACGCATGGCTGCATAACTTCCACGAGTGAGAACCCCTTGTGGCGCACGCCCTTCTGGATCATATCCGAAAGGTGGTCTATCTCGCCGGAGAAACTTCTTGCCACGAAAGCAGCCCCGAGGGTTATTGCCACCTGGAGCGCATGAAAAGGCTCAAGGATGACGCCACCAATCTGCACGGGCGTAACATACCCGGTATCCGTGGTCGGCGAGGCCTGCCCCTTTGTCAGACCGTATATCTGGTTGTTATGCACTAGTACCGTGATGTCAACGTTCCTGCGTATATTATGCACGAAGTGGTTGCCACCTTCGCCGTAGCAGTCGCCGTCACCGGTGGTGACTATGACCGTAAGCTTCCGGTTGGCCATCTTCGCGGCCACCGCGACCGGAAGAGCCCTGCCGTGAAGACCGTTGAAACAATTCGCCCTGACGTAGTGGGGAAGTTTCGCGGCCTGCCCTATTCCCGAGACCAGAAGCACCTGTTCAGGCGCCGTCTCAAGCCCTTCAAGAGCCTTGGTTACAGCGTTGATTATGCCGAAGTTGCCACAGCCGGGGCACCAGGCTATGGGATCGCCGCTTCTGTATTTTTCTTTTTCCACTTTTATCTGCTCCTAAAGTTGCTCGGTCAACTGGTCTGCGTTAAATGGTCTTCCGTCGTATTTCAGAATGTGCTCACTTACCCTGATACCGGTAGCCTTTCTGATAAGAGCGGCCAGTTGTCCCGAGGCGTTATTCTCGAGACATATGACCTTTTTGGCCTTCTCCAGAGCGCCAGTTACCTCTTCCGCCGGGAAGGGCCAGACCTGGGGGATGTGAACCATCCCGAAAGACTTTCCCTTGGCCTTGCAGGCCTCTTTCATCACCCCGTAGGTCGAGCCAAACCCCACCAGGAGTGTCTCTGCCTCTTCCACGGCCAAAACCGTGGGAGGGACGACCTCTTTGCGCAGGTTCTCCATTTTTTTGAAAAACCTTTTCTCCACCATACTGTCTCGTACTTCGTCCGACTCTGTTATGTGCCCTTTCTGGTCGTGTTCATCACTGTCCGCGTAAATGACGTCTTTTATCCATGAAGGCACGGCCCTCGGCGAGATACCGTCATCGGTAAGAGCATACCTTTGGTAATCCTCGATCTTCTTTGAATCTTCCCGGGATAGTGAGAACTTTCTCACCTTTATACCCCTCCCATCAAGCTTCTCAATATTGCGCATGGAATCGGCCAGATGCTGGTCGGTAAGTATGATAACCGGCATCTGGTATTTATCGGCCAGCTCGAAAGCCTTCATGGTGAGAAAAAAACATTCTTCGATCGTCCCGGGCGCGAAGACCGCTTTGGCGAACTCACCGTGCGCGCCGTAGAGAACGAAATCCAGATCAGACTGTTCGGTCCTTGTGGGAAGTCCCGTAGCAGGAGCGGGTCTCTGGGCGTCTACGATGACAACGGGCGTCTCCGTCATGCCCGCAAGACTTACGCCTTCTGTCATTAACGCGAACCCCCCTCCTGAAGTGGCGGTCATGGACCTTGCTCCGGCGAAGGAAGCACCGATCGCCATGTTGATCGCAGCTATCTCGTCTTCCGCCTGCTCGACAAGGATATCGAGCTGTTCGGAATACCCGGCCATAGCCACCATTATGCTGGTAGCCGGTGTCATCGGATACGCCGAATAGAAACTGCATCCTGACTTGACCGCCGCCAGAGCTATCGCCTCGTTGCCGTTAAGAAGAAGATCACCCGCGCATTCCTCGCACTCAACGCTGAAGATATCGTCCTTGAACTTTTCGGATGCAAGTTCATACCCTTTTTTGGCGGCGTCTATGTTCTTTTTGAGGACTTCTTCATCCTTCGCGGCGAAGACCTTGCCGAAAACCTCCTTAAGATGGGAGAAATCTATACCTGTCATTCCCGCTATCAAACCGCAGGATGCCGAGTTAACATAGATCTCGGAGCCTGCTTCCCCGGCTATCCCGTAAAGCGGAGCGTCCCGGAAAGAACCGTCTTCTTCCTCCAGTTCGAATTTTTCCCTGTCGAGGAAGAGCACCCCTTCATCGCTTAACGCGCTGCGGTGCAAGCCCACGCTTTCTGCGTTGAGTGCGATGATCATATCGGGGTTTTCCCTGAGGGTTTCGACCGGACGGGAAGAAATCCGTATCTGATAGAAATTATTCCCGCCCCTTATGCGGGACATGTAATCCATGTTTGAGAAAATATTGAATCCCGCCTTTACGAACATCTCCCCCACGGCGTGGCCTATGGTCTTCATGCCCTGACCGGCTTCACCGGTTATCCGTATTGAGATCTCTTTTTTGCTCATGGTCCGCCTTTTGCGCTTGGTCAGTCACCCAAAAGAGTGGTAAGCTCCGAGACATGTTCCTGTTCGTCTATAATGACATGCCTCAGCTCGTGTTCGAGCGTCTCGAACTCGTATTGTAGCTGGTCTCTGTTCTCAAGCACCTTCTTGTACACCTGTTTGTAAAAATCAATGGCATGCTTCTCGTCCTCGAGATTAACATTCAGGATGTCCGTCCTGTCCTTAGCATCGTGGGTTTCAGCGAGCGACATGGTAGGAACCCCTCCCAGATAAGCGCCTATCATCTCCCGGAACTTCTCTTCGTGCTCCAGCTCATCGGAGGCTATCTCCTTGAGCCTGTTTATCACCATCTCCGAACCCGGCCCGCTGACCTTCTCCGCGTGGGCTAGATACTGTATCCTCGCCGCGTGCTCCAGCTGGAGAGCCTGGTTAAGCATATCCACGAGTTCTTTTTTAATGTCGGCCATTATTACCTCCCGTTTTAGACAAGGCCTTCAGCCTTTGAACTTATCCACTATCTGCCGATACTTTTTATGTATCATCTCCCGGTCAAAATCCATCATTTCACTCAGCATGGAACTTTTTTCCTCGTCACTGAAATAATCCATGACAGGAAGAAAGAAATGCTTATCCTCTATCTCTATATGCTGCGGATAAAGGTCGGTTAGTTTCTGGAGCGCCTGCTGTATATCCTTCAGCGCGGCCTTTTTGCCGTGTTTGTACGCCTCATTCGCCTCTTCAAGTTCTCCGGTGACCTTCCTGCCGAACTTATGGTCGCTGACCAGTCCCTCCATCGTCTTCTTATGTTCGTCGCTTATATCCTTTTTCTCAAGTTCCCGAAAAAGTATATCCTCTTCCTTGCCGTGATGGCACCTGTCGGCATAGGTCCGAATGAAATCGACCGCCGCGTCTATAAAAACGGGATCGACCTTCTCCTCCTGGCCTATACGGTCGTGCCTGTCGGCTACCAGGCCGATCATCTGCTCTATGAGCCTGTGTTCCTTCATTAAAGGTCCTGCTGGTAACATGAGTATCCCTCCTTGATCTTTAAAGCTTGGACAGTGAGGCTTTTATGAAAGCCGGCAGATCCGAAGGCTGCCTGCTGCTGACAAGGTTGCCGTCCTCGACTACCTCCTGGTCCAAATATTCGGCCCCCGCATTGCTGATGTCCTGCGAGATGGATCTCCAGCCTGTCATTTTCCGGCCTTTTACCGCATCTGCGGATATGAGAAGCTGCCCGCCGTGACAGATAGAGAAAACAGGCTTGCCCTCTTCCATGAACTTTCTGACGAAGTCCACGGGCGCCTTGTGTGCCCTGAGCTTATCGGGAGAGTATCCCCCCGGTATAAGCAGAGCGTCATAGTCATCGGCGCTTGTCCCGTCCAGCGACCTTTCCACCTGTATGGTCGTGCCTTCTTTCTTGCCCTTGAGCTGTTTACCTTTTTCCAGGCCTATGTTGAAAGTCTCGTGCCCGGCATTCTTGAAAGCCTCAACCGGCTCGGTATACTCACTGTCCTCGAACATATCTTCGACTATAACGGCTATCTTGGCCATATTCTTCCTCCTTGAATACAGGCGCCGAGTGCCACCCGTCGTTTACTCCTGTTGTAGCTAAAGAGACTTATCCTACACTTATGTCCTTGGTGATCTCCCAAAGCCCGTGAAGGTTACATTTGCACCACACCTTCAAAGGACCGTGCGCATGGTCGAGCTTAACCTCGAAAGTAGCGCGGGGAAAACTCGCCCCGCCGCAGAACTGTGACCTCCCCAGGAAAGTATCCCCTGAATACAGTTCTACCCATTCTATGAAATGACCCGGCTCATTGGGGTGGTCCACTCCGTCGATACCGCCGATCGTTATATTAACCCGGAAAGGTTCGTCCTTCTTGACCTTTTCCGGAAAATCTATGACCGGCAGGTGTTTTTTCTCAAGGTCCTGCAGGTTATTTTTGTCCTTGGGTTCGTTAACACCGCATAGAACGTCATCTTCACATTTCCATTCTCTGGCCATCATTCACCTCCGTTGTATCGACTCATTCGATCTTCCTTATAGTACCGCAGGCTATCCTTTTCCCTCCCCGGCCGGCCGGGTCCGTTATGTAATCATCCGGGTTCTCATGTATCACCACTGAAGTGCCCGCACCCCTGAAAAGGGAGTTCTTCTCCCCTTCATCAAGGGTTATAAGGTCTGTTACGACTTTTTTTATCAGCGTGCCGTCCCCTTTGACGACTATATTGGGCAGGTCTCCCGCGTGGGGACCCTCCGGGTTCAAGAACCCGTGTTTGGTCCCGCCGGGATTGAAATGACCGCCTGCGCTTTTAAAATCCGGCCGGTCGCAGTTGGGGCTTTCGTGTATATGGAAAGCGTGCTCTCCCGCGGGCAGGTTGGTGATGATGATATCTATCCTCACCCCGTCCTGGGCCTCTTCGAAAAGAACGATACCCGCCCTTTCTCCCTGCGCGTTGTGAAGGTCGGCCATCGCCTTGGGTTCGTCCGAAGCTCGGGAAAAACAAGCTCCCGCCAGCAGGAGCACGCCCACCATGATCATAGTTATTTTTTTCATTGTATCTTCCTTTTATTCGGGGCAGTTATCTCATGTGTTTGCCGCTGTGCATCATGCCCCGAGCTTTGTGCATATAACCGCCTTCCTTGTACATCCCCATCCAGATATCCTTCGCTTTTTCTTTCTGATCATCGTTAAGGGTGTTCTTAAGAAGGACATAAGAATTGACAAGGTACTTGGCTTTTTCCTTCTTAATATCGTATTTTTTGTCTATCAGTTTGTTTATCTTGCCCGTATCGATATCATCTTCGTACATAGCGTCCTTGATATCGACCTTTATCTTATAGATCTCGGCTTTCTTGTCTATAAGATACTTTTTGGCCTTTACCTTTATGTCCTTTATCTGCTTGATCTGCCCGTCCGAAAGCCCCAGTTCATCCTCGTACATAAGGAGGAACTTCGCCTTCTTGAACACCTTGTCATCCAGATCCACCTTGTCATCCGGACACTCACTCCATTTGGCGAAAACGTTCTGTGCCGGCATGGCGGCCAGAATGAAAGCCAGAGACAGCACTATTACCATTAATTTTTTCATTTTTCCCCTCCTTTGTTATAAATCCTTCGTTAGATCAGCTTCCGCAGGAGCCCTTGCCGCAGGAAGTGGTGCTTTTGCCCTTTTTGGATTTCTTCCCGGAACCCTTGCCGCAGGATGACCTGTCTTTATCCGAGCTCTTCCCGGAAAGAGAGTCATACATCGACTGGAAAAACCCTTTTTTCCCTCCGCAGGAACCCTTACCGCAGCTATTCTTGCCGCTTGCGGCATGCGCTGTTATTCCCATGTTGGCCGTGAGGCTGATAATGCTCACTCCCGCAAGGATCTTGGTCAGTTTGTTTTTGTTCATCTCATCCCCCTTTGGTTAAATACAAAAGAAAAAACTTCTATTTCCGCCTGGCAAGATATCTGGCCGCTTTGAGAAGCGCCATGCAGCCCTGGCCCGCGGCTATAACGTACTGGAACTCCTGGCCCGAGGCGCAGTCGCCCGCGGCGAAAACGCCTTCTACTGAAGTCCTGCCCTGGCAGTCTATCTTGATGTGACCCTTTTCATCCAACTCAAGAAAGTCTTTCAAAAAATCCGTGTTGGGCTTTCGACCTATCTCGATTATAACTCCTTCGGTTTCGATCTTGCTTTCCTGACCGTCTTTTTTCAACCGGACCGCGTTGACCATCTTATCGCCTTCTATTGAGACTATCTCGGCGGAATTGATTATCTCGGTCTTCTCCAGGGATTCAGCCTTATCGATAAGATATTCATGACCGTTAAGTTGTTCGGCGTTATTGACGAGCGTTATTTTCTCGGCTATCTCCCTCATGAAATCGACCGCTTCAAGGGCGGAATTGCCACCGCCGGCTATCACGACGTCCTTGCCCGAGAAAAGCGGCCCGTCGCATACCGAACAGTACGTGACGCCTTTTTTGGCGAACTCATCCTCTCCCGGGACCTCAAGCTTCCTCGGGCGGGAACCGGTGGCGATTATTACCGTGGCCGTCTCGTAAGTGCCCTTGTCCGTAACCACCTTGAAGCTTTCTCCGGTCTTTTCGAGCTTCGTTACCTCTTCACCCGTTCTGGGCTCAATGCCGTTCGCTTCCAGCTGGTCCTCGAATGATTCGCTAAAGTTTTCACCATCTGTCTTGACTATGCCCGGATAATTGGTTATTTCCCCGGACTCGAAGAATTGACCTCCCAGTTCCTTAGCGATCATGAGAAAATCCATCTTTTTTCTCGCGGCATAGATTGCGGCGGTATCCCCGGCTATGCCTCCTCCTATTATAATGGTCTCATGCATTTTCTCTCCCTGTCTTTGCCTTGGTCCCCCGGGAAGAACTATTCACAACTGTGTTCTTCGCCTTCCTTGAAGTACACGTCGCATTTGGGGCAGTAAAGTCTTTTCTCGAGAGGTTCTCCGTGCTTCGAACAGTTCGGCTCCTGGCAGGTTTTTTTGCCTTTTTCATAATCCTCTTCAACAACGAAACCTCCGCAGGGTCCTGTGCATACGTATCTTATGTCAGCCATGACGTCTCCTTCTTTTTTTCAGTAAACTCGGGAATCTTCCATCAAATACTTTATATTAAGCAAGCCGGCACTTACTTGTGAAACAGGAAAGGATGGCGGTTACATACCTTTCATGACTGCCGGCTTGCTCATTTTTGCTGTTATTCTTCGCAAGTTATGGCATCAACCGGGCAACCCGCTTCTGCTTCCTTGCATTTTTCCTCGGCGCCTTCCGGGACCGGGTTATTATAAGCTGTCGCCTTATCGCCTTCCATCTTGAAAACATCCGGGCAGGTTGAGGCGCATGCGCCGCAACCGGTGCAAGTCTCCTGATCCACTTTAGCTCTCATAACTTCCCTCCTGCTGATTATCCCGCCCTACTTCCAGTACCTGGGGCGGCCGTAATAATCATACAGCCTTCCCTCGTAATCCCTGTTAACCGGTTCGGCGGGGTCGTATTCAGGGCTATCCTCTATGCTCTTTTTATCAAGATCTGCGAAAACCTCTGCGGTCGACCACTTGACCTGTTTAAGCCATAAGGGCGCTATTATCACTTTACGTCCGGGGATCCAGTCGCCCGTATCGACAACAAGATAGCGCACGTCCCAGGTCTTGTCATCTACAATGAAGTCCTTCACGCGCCCTATTTCACCGTCGGTGGCGTGTATGCGGTAGCCTTCCACTTCCCGCGCGCTGCGAAGATGCGAATCGCCCTCCTCCTTTTCGGAAAGAGCCACCTGCTCGTAGTACTCAAGCGGTATCGCACCCTCGTCCCCGGAATAAGGTTCGTTCCAGTATACCGGCCACCTGTAGTGCCGCATCATCTCCAGCTCCTTCTGGCGAGAAACGGGCTTATCCCTCTCTATGTCCGGGCTTTTTTCGATCATTTCCCTGGTAAGGACAAGAGGTACGACCTTGTTTTCGCTGTCGGGTTCGGAGGAGTTGGCTACAGGCGAAATAAGCACCTTGCGCCCCGAAAGCCACCCCCCGGTATCCACCACGAAATACTGGATGGTCCATGAAAGGTCGTCAAAATAGAAATCCACGATCTTTCCTATTTCACCGTCCAAGGCCTTAAGATTGTAGCCATTCATGCCGTTAAGGCTTCTCAACATCCCTGGTCTCCTTTCATCTCAGGTTTAACCGAAAAGTCCCATAAGATCCGACGGAAAATGTTTTTTCATCTCCTCTATTTTGCCACCGGTGACATGCTTGCGAACGACCTTCATGACGCCGTCGGTTATGCGCTTGCTGTCATATTCCTTCTGGGGCAGCTCCTCGGCCACCTTGTCGAAGAACTCCTGCTGGTCCCTGATCTTCAGGGGTTTGTTCTCGGGTTTCCAGTTCTCGTAATAGACGCCCATAAGCAGCATGGGCAGCTGCGCTGCGAAATTCGCCGCCTCCTCTACCGAGAGACGATCCCTCAAAGCGTGTAGGACTGCTCTCATCGCGGTGTACGCCTGCTGCTCATCCTCGTAATGCAGCTCTTCCTGCAGGTCCTTCAACCATTCTTTTGTTTTAATAAGAGACTGATCAAAGCTCTTTAAGCCTGTCATACCCATAGAAACCACCTCCAGTCGTTTGACTCACTCTTTCAATTATAATGTTTATTCCATACGCAACAATTGTCTTTTTCCTTTTTTTATTGACCTTTTTCCACTTTCATCCCTTGCGGGCGCCTTATTCGGCTTTTATAACGAAAAACCCCCTCGGGGTCCTTACAAGGCACGGTCCCCTGATCGCCTCCACCGCCTCCAGGAACTCTTCCTTGCTGTTCACGGGCCTTCTTCCCACATGGGTTATAACGTCAGAGACCCTTATCCCGGCCCTGTCGGCGGGAGAATCTTTCTCCACATCGGTGACGACAACTCCTTCGTCCTCGCGCAGATCGTATTTCTTGCGCATGACAGTTGTTATATCCTGGACTTTCATACCCCTGAAACGCGCCTTTTCCCGGGAAGGCATGCCTTTGGCCAGTGACATCAGGTCACTGGGCCTTTTGCCTAGCTCCGCGGTGATGGTCATCCTCCCCCGGTCACGTTTTATGCCGAGTTTGACCTTTTCTCCGGGCTCATTGGCGCTTACCTTCTCCACCAGGTCTATTGAATCCTCCACGGTCTCGCCGTTGAAGGTGAGTATGACGTCACCTACCTCTATGCCCGCCTTTTCGGCAGGAGAATCTTCGAAGACCTGCATAACTATGACACCTTCACCCAACTCGAGCTCGAGGTATTCCCTGAGGTCCTTTCCGGGATTCTGCACACTTATACCCAGCCATCCGTAGAGTACCTCCCTGCCCGCCATAAGACGGTCCAGCACCTGTTTGACCCTTTCAGCGCTGATGGCGAATCCCAGCCCCTGGAACCCGCCGGTAGTGGTCAGAATGGAAACGTTTATACCCACTATCTTACCGTTAAGGTCCACAAGAGGCCCTCCGCTGTTGCCGGGGTTTATGGCCGCGTCGGTCTGGATAAGGCTTGTATAACTGCGGTCGCGTTTGCCGACTACGGGAAGGTTCCTCCTCAAAGCGCTCACCACACCCACCGTTACGGTGGGTTCGGCCCCTTCTATCACGTACCCCAGCGGGTTCCCTATGGCCATGACCCATTGGCCTATTTTGAGGTCGGCAGCATTGCCCAGTTCGGCTACGGGAAGGTCCTCCGCGTCAATTTTGATCACCGCAAGGTCAGACCTTACGTCCGTGCCCCTGACTTCGGCATCGAACTCGCGTCCGTCGTACAACTTGATCTTTATCTTGTCGGCGTTCGCCACCACGTGTTCGTTAGTGAGGATAAAGCCTTCCTCGTCTATTATCACACCGCTGCCCAGACCGCGCTTTTTGATCTCGCCCTCGGGTATCTCGCCGAAAAATTCCTCAAAGAACTTTTTCATAAGCTCGTCCTGGGAGAACATCTGGTAATCTATTTTCTTGGTTATCTGAGTGCTTATGGAAACCACGGTTTTACCTAGAACCTCCGCGATGCGTATGGTCTGGTTCTCAAGGTCCGAGGAATATTCTTCCATATTATCGGTAACGGACTGCGCCGAGACTTTCACGCCACCAGTCACAAAGCCTGTTAAGCATCCTATTAGTATTGCGCGGATAAGCGCCGTTTTTAAACATTTCGATCTCTTCATCGTACCCCTCCTTTTATCTTGTTCCATTTATCGAGTATTTCCATGACCTCCCCGTCCGAGACATCGTACCAGTTCTGGTAAGCCTCGGCGACCGCCCTGAAAGAAGCCGGCTTATCCAGCACGACCACCTCATCCGCTATGCGTTCCATGCGTTTCGCGGTTTCAGGGCCTGTTACCGGCGCGGCAACGGTTATCCACCCGGCTTTTTTGTTTTTGAGGAGCATGATAGAAGCGTTAACCGTTGAACCCATGGCTATACCATCGTCCACCAGTATAACGTGTCTTGAAGATATCCTCGGAAGAGGAAGTCCCCCGCGGAATAGCTCAACTCTTCTATTTACTTCCTTTCTCTGATATTGGGTCACTTCCTCGACGGTATCGGCATCCAGCCATTTAAGTGCTTCCTCGTATACGTACACGCTGCCGTCCTCGGCAACCGCGCCGAAACCCGCCTCCGGCTGGTCCGGGAAAGGCAGTTTGCGTGTAACAAGCACGGAAAACTCAAGGTCCAGCCGTTTTGCCACCTCGTAACCCACTTCCACGCCTCCCCGGGGTATGGCAAGCACCAGTGCTTCCGTCGCGCTGTATTTTTCCAGAGCTGCCGCCAGCTTTTCACCTGCGTGCTTTCTGTCTCTGAACATGATCTAAACCCTCCTTCTATTCAGCGGATTGCGTATCCTCCGCCCGCTCGAGCTGCGCGGCTTCTCCGGGGATGACCTTCTCGGCCACTTCAGGCTTCTCCCTCAGAAAATACGCAAGGAAAAGCCATATTATCACGGCCCATATGATATAGCGCCAGAACCTCCCGTGGACACCTCTGCGAGCGATTTTTATATCATCTTTTTTATCCATTTTTTCTCCCTTTGTGGTTTATTTTTTCTGGCAGCGCGGGCAGAAGTAGCTGCTTCTTCCGGATATCTTTATGCGCTTTATCCCGCCGCCGCAACGCGGGCATTTCTCCTTTTCTCCCCTGGCAGGGATTATCCAGGTACGGGGAAATTTATCCGGGTCGGCTTTTTTCTCGATAGCTTTTTCAAGAATTTTCTTCATGTTCCTGTATATTCTTTTCAGGGCGTTCCCGCTAAGTTTTTTGGGCGTGGTCTTGGGGTGTATCCGCGCGTGAAAAAGTATCTCATCCGCGTAAATGTTGCCCACGCCCGATAATATCGACTGATCCATTAACGCGGATTTGACCGCCCCGATCTTGCCTTTTATTCCTTTCTTGAAATCTTCGTAGGATATCTCCAAAGCGTCCGGACCCAGATCCTTCTCGGCGATAACTTCATCCGCCGGCCCCGTCACCGAGACCTTTCCCAGGAGCCTCTGATTCATGAACGCGAGCCTGTAGCCGTTGCTGAAACCGAAAAGCACCCTGGCATGGTCGGGTTCTTTTTCATCCCCTTTGAAATATTTAAGTTCGCCCGTCATCCCGAAATGCATATAGAGACACTTATCCTTGGCAAAGGAAACAAAAAGGTTCTTGCCGCGCCTGTGCGTGGAAGTGAACTTCTTGTTCTTGAGAACCTTTGCGAGTTTTTTGGCGGATACACCCTCTAATACTTTGGCGTTCTGAACTTCTACGCTTTTTATCTTCTTGCGCATGGCTGTCGATTCGAGGTACCTTCTGTAATATTCTACGTCCGGCAATTCAGGCATACCTGGCCCCCTTGTATTCGTTGGTTACTCGATTCACTTACGCAATATACCCGCGACGTCGCAGTGAGCGGGCATCTCCCCGGCTTCAAGAGCATAAACCTTCCCTCCGTGCCTTATCGCATAGATCGCCGCCAGTTCCAGGAGGTCCTCCGAATCATTCTTTTTCGGCGAATCAAGTCTGAACGAATCATGCTCCGGGTCGTACCGTCCCCACTTGTGACGGCCAACCGCCACGAAGAGCGTCCCGACCTTCCCCCTATAGGCCTGCTGCACTATCGTTTTATGGTCGGTGGAGGCCAGCGGACTTTCTTTTCCGGCCATCATCTGGAACTTCTCCGTGTCTTCCAACCTCTTCTGCTTGAAATGCGGCTCTACTATGTTCCACGCCTCCCGGTGCAATTGCTCAGGTTTTATCCGCTCGGGATTGCCTTTAATGCCTTCTTCAAGCAGGAAATTATAGGAATTGGCTTCCCTGTAAAGCGGAAGAAGGTACTCGACCCCCGCCAGGACCAACGGGGCCTTGCTGTCGCGTAAAAAACCCTTCAAGGCATCATCGATCTTGTGCAGGTAACGCAGTATGTTCTTTTTATGTTCCCTCTTATCTCCGGCTACCCCCTGCCCGTGAAAAACGGCGGGCCGCTGGGCGCCTCCCTTGGACGGCGAAGTACGTGTATGAAACTCAATTGACTTCTGGGGCACATCGAATCTTAGGGCGGTACCCATATCCTTCGGCATGCTTTCTATATTTATCTCGTCGACCGAGAAGCGCGTGCCCCTGAAGAACCTCACCTGGTTGGCACTGAAAGCGAGTATATAGAACTCTCCCGTTTCCATGAACATTTCAAGAAGCGGTTTCACGTGGAACCGGTCGGTCACGACCACCTCCTGGGGGAATTCGACCGGAAGCCGGTAATACTTGAAAATCCCCGGTGAGAGAAATGCCGCCATCCCCTTTTCCTGGTGCCCCCAGAAGAACGTATCCTCCTGGAGCCTGTGCGCGGTCTCGTAAAGCTGGGGATACTTTTCTCTGGAAGCCTCCTTTTCGGCTTCTTCGACGAGGTTCTTGAACAATATGGGGTTTTTCCTGACCTCCCGGCCCTTGACCACCGCGGGCATGTAAATAGAGATGCAGGGGTAATCGTTTTCGTCTATCAGAGCGTTCAGGTCTTCACGAGTGAATAGATCCATTTTTTCCTCCTATCCTTGTTTAAAGCTTTTTTCTATCTGACCGATCAATAGCGGTATCAGGCTCACAATGACCGCAAGGCCCCACCCTCTGAAGTCAGGGGCGTAAAGCTGCATGACGCTGTTAAGCCCCGGCACGAACACAGCCGCGCATAGAAGAAGTATCCCCAGAAGAACGGCTAACCAGACAAAGGGGTTCCTGACCACGTCATTCGTCAAAAGCCCGGAGCCTTTCTCTCTCACGTTGAAAACGTGCCAGAGAGAGGTCAGACCGAGGGTGAGGAACGATATTGTGACAGCCGTTTCCGTGCTCACATTGAGCCATGCCCTTGCCGTATGCATCGATACCAGAACGGCAAGCCCCATGATGATCCCGTGGACGGTTATCCATAACCAGTGAGGACGGGTTATAATGGGCTCCTCCGGATCACGCGGGGGCTTTTCCATGACACGGGAACTTCCCTCGCTCACGCCCAAGGCCAATGCCGGGAAAATATCCGTTATGATGTTCAAAAAAAGTATCTGAAGGGGCAGTATGGGAAGAGGCATCTTTAACAGCGGCGCCAGTGCGATCGCGGTTACTTCGCTGACATGGCAGGGAATAAGATAGAGTATGAACTTCCTTATGTTAGCGAATATGACCCTGCCGTGCTCTATGGCGGAGATTATCGTCGCGAAGGAATCATCCTTGAGCACCATGTCAGCCGCTTCGGTGGCGACCTGCGTGCCCCTTTTACCCATGGCTATACCTATATCCGCCTTCTTCAGGGCCGGCGCGTCGTTCACCCCGTCCCCGGTCATGGCCACGATGGAACCGTCCTTCTGGTGCAGCGATATTATGTCAAGCTTGTCAGCGGGGCTGACCCTTGCGAAAATATCCGCCCGGATGAGCTTCTTTTTCTCATCATCATCCATCTGTTCCTTTTCCCGGGAGAGCTCCTTGCCCATGACCACTCTGGGGTCGGCATCCTCAACAAGATCAAGTTGGCGCGCTATGCTTCTTGCCGTAAGAGGCTGGTCACCGGTAACCATCACAAGGCGCATCCCCGCCTTGCGGCACTTTTCTATGTGAGGCTTTATCTCTTCCCGCGGCGGGTCGTAAAACCCCACAAGCCCCAGCAACACGATATCGTCGTAAGGTTCGCCTTCGGCGTCATCCCGGCTCTTTTGGGCCACGGCGAGGACCCTGAGGCCTTCTTCGGCCATTTTATCCGCCCGGCTCAACCAGTCTTTCTTCTGCTCATCCGTGAGGTCCCCCACCTCCCCTTCCGTGAGATAGACACGTCCGGAAGAAGCAATAACTTCTTCCGGGGCGCCTTTCACGGCTTCATGGAACTCACCGTCCGTCTTGTGGTATGTCGCCATCATCTTGACCTCGGGATCGAAAGCCACTTCCTTCTGTTCGGGAAGTTCTTTCACCAGATCATCTCTCTCCATACCGCATTTTCTGGCCGCTTCCAGCAAAGCCACTTCAAGAGGCTCGCCGTGAACGCTTCCGTTATCTTCATCTTCCGCGCCGAGGCTGGCATTATTGCAGAGAACCCCGTTTTTGAGAACCTGCCTCAAGCCCTCATCCTCTTGCGGGGTTATCTCTTTCCCGCCGGAGACAAAGGAACCGTTTTCGGTGATCTCGATATCCTCGTTTTTAAGAAATATCTTTTTCACGCTCATTTTGTTCTCGGTAAGAGTGCCGGTCTTGTCGGCGAATATGACGCTTGTCGAGCCCAGGGTCTCGACCGAAGAAAGCCTTCTTACCACCGCATTCTTTTTTGCCATCCTCCACATGCCCTTGGCCAGTGCGATAGTGGCCACAACCGGGAGGCTTTCGGGAACCGCGGCCACCGCAAGGGCTATGGATGTTTCAACCATGATAAAAACGGGCTTGCCGGAGAGAATGCCCATGCCCGCCAACACAACGGCTATTCCGATGGTCACCCAGATAAGATTGTTGCCGAGCCTGTTCAGTTTCTTCTCAAGAGGTGTTATCTCCTCCTCCGCCTGCTCCACCAGCGAACTTATTTCGCCGAGCTCGGTCTCCATGCCCGTTGCGGTAACTATGCCTTTGCCGGACCCGCGGCTGACCGATGTCCCCTTGAAGAGCATACTGGACCTATCGGCAAGTTCAGTTTCTTCATCTACCGCCTGAGCGCTTTTATTGACCGGGGTCGATTCGCCCGTCAGGGTCGATTCATCGGCCTGAAGCTTAGAGCATTCGTATATACGAAGGTCGGCTGAGATTATGTCTCCCCCTTCAAAGACCACAACGTCACCGGGGACCAGCTTGTCGGCGGGGATGCTGGTGATATTACCGTCCCTCAAGACCTTGGTAGAGACCTTGCCCAGCTTCTCAAGGGCCTCCATGGAACGGACGGCTTTCAGTTCCGTGAAAAATCCCACCGCCGCGTTTATGATGAGCGCAACTAGTATCGCTATACCCTGCATGTTCTTGCCGAAGACAAAGGAAAGTCCCGCCGCCAAGAGAAGCAGGACGATTATAACGCTTTTGAACTGGTTAAGAAGGACCACCCAGGGGCTCTTTTCCTCTTTCTTGCGCAGAACGTTGGCCCCATGGGTACGGCGCCTGGAATCGGCCTGGCTCTCAGTGAGACCCTTGCCGGGATCGACATCCAGCTTCTCAGCGATGCCACCGGCTTCTAAAGACCATGGTTTATGTGTTTTCTGCTTTTTCTTTGCCATTTGACTACCCGCGCTGAAGGTCCTTCAGGAATTTTCTTGAATCAACAGCCTGCTCCAGGACCTGCTCCATAGTGAAACCCCTGTCGCCCGAAAGCTCAAGCACCATCCCTCCGGAGAAACCCATTGCTTCGAGGTCTCTTACCAGCTGTCCCCAGTCGACCGTTCCCTCCCCGGGGGGCAGGTGTTCGTCCACCTCACCCCGGTTATCATTAACATGCAGCATATCGAGATATCCCGAGATCTTCTTCGGGATATTGCCCAGGGGCGAGCCTATACTGGCGTGCCCGGTATCCAGGCAAATGCCTACGTTAAGCGAGCTTACCGAGGCTATTATCCACACCAGGTCCCTGATATGCCCGAAAAGAAGGCTCGGTATCATGTTCTCCAACAAAAGCCTCATCCCACACTTCTGGCACCTTGCAGCCAGTTCCTGCACAAACTCGGCGGAGTTTTTCATGCGCTTGAGGAATTCCTCTGCCGGCGGGGCCTGGTTTTTCTCCGGCCCCGGATGTATGACGAAGTTCTTGACCCTGAGTATTTCTGCGGCCTCGGCGGCCTTCATGATCTCTTCCGCGGACCTTTCGCGTTCACCTCTATCAGGACTTGTTATGTCTATACCTTTGGCAAAAGGCGCGTGAAAAGACATCGCCTCCAGTCCGAGTTCCGAAAGCAAGGCCTGCGCTTTACGCACTTTTTCGGGATCATGATAATCCAGATGCCCCGGCGAAGAACACACCTCCACCGCCGCGAATCCGGAATTCTTTATCGGCTCGAGTACGTCAAAAATGCTCATTTTATAAAAGCAGCCTGTTGAAAGGGCTACTTGCCAGCTTTCCATCATCCCTCCTTTTCAATAAAGATAAACGGTATTTCTCAAGCCCGGGACAGTCCTTTTCACAGTAGCAGAACTTGCGCGGCAATTCACATCCAAAGGTATCGAGCTTATCGGTCCCCAGGAATATGCCGCTGGTTATGACCCTGCAGTAAAAGTCCGCGCGGAGACCGGCGTCATAGTGGTACCAGAGATCGCCCCACGCGTGGTCACGTTCGTACTTGGACCGCATGATGCCGGCAATATGCCTGGGGTGCCATCCCAGAGAGAGCAGTATCTTTACCAGATAATCGATGCATACAGGCTTCAGCAGAAGGTCATTGGGTTCGGTCAGGATCTTCCTCGCGCAGGGAGGCAGCGCGCTCAGCGAAAAAAGGTCATACGTCCTGGGCCACTCTGAAGGACGGCACTGTTCCCGGGAAAAGAACCAGTCATGATAATATTTCACCCTGGACCTTTCGTAGTCCATGATAAGCTTTTCCATCTCGACAGAAGTATCCGGTATATGCGCGTCCGAACCGGCAGCCAGGTCCAGTATC
Source organism: Candidatus Omnitrophota bacterium (assembly GCA_014728045.1). Lineage (NCBI taxonomy): Bacteria > Pseudomonadati > Candidatus Omnitrophota > Candidatus Omnitrophota bacterium. The sequence continues at coordinate 75,770 of WJMH01000022.1, read as the reverse complement.
CTCTCGGGGTTATGCGTCACTTCTGCAAAGAGGCTCGTATCCAGTCCGTCACCGGGTATCGCGCAGGAGAGGCCCGTCTTGGGCCCGATGCCCCCTTCGGACAGGACATCCTCTTCCCAAGGTTTAAGGTACAGACTGAACGGCAGCCTTATCATTCTGGTATGCAGAGGATCTCCGTATTCGGAAATATCCACTATCAGGGCCTCCCAACCGCGCTCGCATTTTTTCTCCGGCGAACAGAACGGTTTTACGGGAATCTCTGTCCCTAACGAGCCCGATACGAGCACGCGCCAGACCAGGGATTCCAGTACGAGCCCGAGCCCCGAATAGGCCTTAGCAAGATCCCTGGTTATGCTCTCACCTTCGGGGCCGTGTCCCATCCGGTAGAACTTCGCCAGATACCTGGAAAGATGCCCGCAATCCTTAAGTTTCTTGAAAGCCTCCGAGTCCTGCCTGAGGAGCCAGGTGAAGTGGTGGCCCCTGCCGGTCACCAGGTGAAAGGGCGCTATCCCGTACTGGGCGAGTATCTTCTTTATGGTATCCACAAGAGGAACCTGCAGCGAGAAACTTCTTTCCTGGTCCAGGTAGGGTTCCGCGGGAAAGTCAAAGTTCACGTACTCGATATCAAGATGCGCGATAAGGTATTTCTTATCCCATAATGACCTTCCCACATCGGACTGCCCCCCCAGGAAGAAATCCAGTTCGCTCGGCTTCTTTATGGTCTTGAGCTTGGTCCAGCTGTCACAGCGCGTGACATAAATCGCCGTAGCATCCTCCAGGGTCTCTCCCCCGAGGTACTGGGCCATTCTTTTCTTTACAACCGGGGCCTCGTAATAATCGGAGACCCCGGAAGTATTATTTTTCCACGACAAACGATATTTTCGCATTTACTCTGTATTGGGTTATTTTGTTATCCTCGACTATCGCCTGGAACTCCTTTATATAGATGTTCTCTATATTGTTCACGGACCTGCCGGCTTCTGCGAGCGCCTGGTTGGCGGCGTCTTCCCAGCCTTTGGGCGATTGCGCAAGAACTTCAATGACTTTGACTATGGACATCCTTACCTCCCTGTTATTTGTTCCTTTTCTTCAACTTCTTCTCTATTTTGGATACCGCTTTTATTACCTCTATAACACTGTCCGGGTTCAGGGAAAGAGAATCAATACCCCGGCTGACAAGGAATTTCGCGAAGTCGGGATAATCGCTCGGAGCCTGACCGCAGATACCTACCTTCGTCTTGTTCTTGTGGGCTCTGTCTATAAGGTCGCTTATTGCGCATTTAACCGCCTGGTTCCTTTCGTCGAATATCTCGGCGAGCTGCTCGTTATCCCGGTCCGTGCCCAGGACAAGCTGGGTAAGGTCGTTGCTGCCCACGGAGAAACCGTCGAAACGGCGTGCGAACTCATCAGCCAGGATCACGTTGGAGGGAACTTCACACATAACGTATACCTCAAGCCCTTTACACCCCCTTTCAAGGCCGTTATCCTTTAAGACATCAAGGACCCTGTCGGCCTCCTCGAGGGTCCGGCAGAAGGGGATCATCACCAGAACGTTATCGAATCCGAGTTTTTCGCGGGCTTTTCTGACAGCCCGGCACTCCAGTCCGAACCCCTGCCTGTATTCATCGCTGTAATACCTGCTGGCGCCGCGGAAACCCAGCATGGGGTTATCCTCTTCCGGTTCGAAAAGCTCCCCGCCGATAAGGTTCGCGTATTCATTGGTCTTGAAATCGCTCATCCTGACTATCACCTTCTCGGGATACTGGGAGGCGGCGATCTTTCCTATCCCCCTCGCGAGATGGTCTATGAAATATTCTTCCTTGTTACTATAGCCCCGGGTCAGCTGCTCTATTTCTTTTTTCAGGGACTTATCCTCCAAGTCATCGAACCCGACGAGTGCCATGGGATGTATCTTTATTATGTTGTTGATTATGAACTCCATCCTGGCCAGACCGATACCTTTACAGGGCAGCCTCCACCACCTGAAAGCCGCCGATGGGCTGGCTATGTTCATCATGATACTGGTACGAGTCTCGGGTATCTTCTTAATATCCACCTCCGATTCCTCGTAATCCAGAAGCCCCTCGTAAACGTTACCTGTCTCTCCCTCGGCACATGAAAGCGTGATCTGCTGCCCGTCTTCGAGCCTGTCTGTCGCCTCCCCCGTTCCTACGATAGCCGGTATCCCCAGTTCCCTGCTCACTATGGCTGCATGCGAAGTGCGCCCGCCCTGGTCGGTGATTATCCCGGCCGCGCGCTTCATTATGGGCACCCAGTCCGGGTCGGTCATCCCCGTTACTAGCAGAGCGCCTTCTTCGAACCTGTCTATTTCATCCGCGTTTTCTATGACCTGCGCCTTCGCGGCGGCCACGGCCTCGCCTATTGCTATACCCTCGAGCAGCTTCTCTCCCTTCTCGGTGAGCCTGTAAGTTTTGAGATTGCCCGCTTCCTTCTGGGACTGTACCGTCTCGGGGCGGGCCTGCACTATGTAAAGTTCACCGTCTTCCCCGTCCTTGGCCCATTCTATATCCATGGGCTTCTCATAATGTTCTTCTATCTGCCGGGCCCATTTGGCAAGCTTAAGTATCTCCCCGTCACCGAGAACGAAAGAACGCCTCTGCTTCCGCGTAGTATCGACATTTTTGGTCGTTTTGCTGCCGCCTTTGGAATAGACCATTTTCTTTTTCTTCTCACCAAGGGACTTCTCGATCACCGGCTCGAGCCCTTTCTTGCCGATAAATGGCTTGAACACCCTGTATTCATCAGGATTAACGGCTCCCTGGACTACATTTTCCCCTAGCCCCCAGGAAGCGTTTATGATGACAACGTCCCTGAAGCCGGTCTCGGTGTCTATTGAGAACATGACCCCGGAACCGCTTCTATCGGCCCTTACCATTTTCTGAATGCCCACCGAAAGGGCGACCTTCATATGATCGAAACCCTGCTCCTGGCGATAACTTATCGCCCTGTCGGTGAAAAGGGAAGCGTAACACTTACGGCAGGCTTCGAGAACGTCATCCGCCCCCGAGACGTTAAGGAAAGTCTCCTGCTGCCCGGCGAAACTCGCCTCCGGCAGGTCTTCCGCGGTAGCGCTGCTTCTGACCGCCACACTCATCTGGTCGGAATCATGCTTCCTGCAGAGATCGGCATAGGCCTTCTTTATCTGCTCGGCTGTTTCTTCAGGGAACTCAGTATTAAGAAAATACCTTCTTATGGCTTTACCCGCCTTATCGAGTGAAGTATCTCCCTCCTTAAGCTCCCTGAGCTTTGTCTTTATCTTTTCATCGAGGTCACCTGAGTTGATGAACCCGCGATAGGCTTGAGCGGTGGTCGCGAATCCTCCCGGGACACGTATTTTCTGCTTTTTCATGGAGCTTATCATCTCACCCAGTGAGGCGTTCTTGCCTCCGACCAGAGCGACATCACCCGAATCTATCTCATCGAACCACTTTATGGAACTATTCGATCTTTTTTTGGTCATCCTTCCTCCATCTATCTGTTCTTGAAAAACACCATCGCTACCGCTACCAGTACCCCCACAGCGAGGGTGAGCACCGTGAACTTTCGGTTCTCCTTTTCGATCGACGGCAGGAGATGGCTTGCCCCGGCATAGACCAGGGCGCCGGCCGATACCGCTAACGCAAGACCCAGCTGCGGGACGCCGATCTTTGTGATGAAAGGGTATCCCAGAAGAACACCCAGTGGTGTGGTAAGACCCGCGGCGATAAAAGCGTAGACCGCGCTCCTTCCCCTGGAAAGACCCCCGCTTTTAAGCATGCTGTAGCTTACTATGCCTTCCGGGAATTCATGCAGGACCATGCCTATGGCCGCGAGCACGCCCGTCAGGACATCCACCTTGAAGGTCACCACGTATATCAGGCCATCTATGAACGAATGCAGACCTATCCCTATTATGGGGATCATGCCCGTAACATAAGGTTCGCATTCGTATTCCTCGCAGAAATACATCTTCATCATCCTGTTGACAAGGTACAGCCCAAGGAAACCCGCCAGCAGAAAACCCGGGGAGGAGCTGTTCATGCTGAAGGATTTCGGGATAAGGTGCAGAAACGATACCGATATGAGTATTCCCGCGGCAAAACTCATCATATACACCGAACGGCCCTTGCTCCACTCACGGAAGCGGCTTATCGTGAATATGCCCGCGGCGGTAACGACACTTGCAAGTATACTGGCTGTGAGGGGCTGCCAAAGCAACGGATACCTCCTTATTTATTCGGCTGTGAAGGTTCGGATATCTTTTCCAGGGTCTCTTCGGCCAGTTTCACGTCGCCTCTTTCGGCGATATCCCCCAGTGAGACCATGCCCACCAGCTCGTTATCACGGCTGACCACCGGTATCCTCCTGACCTTCTTCGATTTCATCATTTTCGCCACGGCGGCGATATCCTCATCCTCATAACAGGTGACCACCTCGGTGCTCATGGTGTCGCCGGCTTTCGTTCCAGCGGGGTCTTCGCCCCGCGCAACCGATCTTATGACTATGTCCCTGTCGGTGATCATTCCCATAAGCAGCTTGCCGTCATAGACGGGTATACTCCCCACGCCCAGGTCCTTCATCTTGCCGGCTACCTCTTCGAGCATAGTATCGGGCCTCACCGTTTCAACGCCCTTTGTCATGAGCTCATTTACTTTCATAACACACCTCCGTATTATGATCTCACCATCTTCTTGAACTTCTTCTCGTCTATGGTCTTGATCTTCCTTTTTTGGGCTTCTTCCAGTTTGGATCCGGGATCTTCCCCGACAACCACGTAATCGGTGTTATCGCTGACGCTGGATGTAGCCCGTCCCCCCAGATCCTCGACCACCCCCTTGGCCTCATCCCGGGTGAAGTCATCAAGCTCCCCGGTAAAAACGAAAGTCTTGTCCCGGAAGGACTTTTTCTTTTTCTTCTTCGGCATCTTTTTGATCTCAAGACCGGCCCTTTTCAGTCTTTTTAACGTTTTAAGGTTCTCTTCACGGCTAAAGAACTCCTTAACACTTTCGGCGATCTCATCTCCCACTTCAGGAGTTTTCTTGAGGTCCTTAAGATCCGCTTTCTTCAGCTTTTCAAGAGTGCCGTATTTTTCAGACAGGACCCTGGCGATATGGCCCCCGACATGGTGTATCCCCAGCGCGTAAAGGAACGTATCCAGCCGGGCCTTTTTGGAATGCTGTATGGACTTTTTAAGTTTACCGGCGGATTTATCCGCGAAACCCTCGAGCTTCTTTATGTCTTTTTTCTTGAGTTTATAGAGATCTGCCATGTCGCTTACCATACCCCTGTCGACAAGATTCTTTATGGTCTCTTCCCCCAGATTCTCGATGTCCATCGCCTCGCGCGAAGCGAAGTGTATGATCCTGCCGGCAAGCTGCGCCTTGCAGGAAAGCCCCGCCGGACAGAAGTAATAAGCGCCCTGCCTAAGGACCTTGCTCCCGCAGGAAGGACATTTTTTCGGCATGTGGAATTTCTTTCCGCGTTTTTTCCCTGATCTTTTTATCCTCTTGACCACTTCCGGGATAACATCACCCGCTCTCTGCACCTTGACCTTATCTCCGGGGCGCACGTCCTTTTCGCGGACCTCGTCAGCGTTGTGCAGGGTGGCCCTGCTTATGGTAACCCCGCCGACATCTACCGGCTGCAAGAGAGCCACCGGTGTCAGCATGCCGCTTGCTCCTACCTGGACGACTATGTCTTCCAGGGTGGTCGCCTCCTCCCGCGGGGAGAACTTCCAGGCGAGCGCCCATTTGGGGTTCCTTTCCCTTGTCCCCAGCTTCCTGCGCTTTTCCATATCGTCGACCTTTATTACGACTCCGTCGATCTCGTAATCGAGCTTGTCTCTGTTTTTTTCCATTTTCCCGTGGTATTTCTTGATATCAAAGAAAGAAGTGCATTTGCTGTTCTGGCTATTGACCTTAAGCCCCCATTTTTGAAGCTTTTCCAGGGTCTTGAGGTGTGAATCAAAATCTTCACCCTTGCATTCCATGACTTCGTAAACGAATAGATCCATCGGTTTACCCGCCACCTTTTTAGGGTCAAGCTGCCTCATCAGTCCGGCCGCGGCGTTACGTGGATTGGCGAAGGGGTCCTGCCCGTTCTCTATCCGCTGCTTGTTAAGCTTCTGGAAACCATCCTTGCGCATAAGGACCTCGCCCCGGACTGAAAGAAGCTCCGGCGCCTCCCCCGACCCCTGAAGCTCCGGCAGTACGCTGCCAATGGTCATGAGGTTGCGCGTTATATCTTCACCTTTTCTGCCGTCACCCCTGGTGGAACCTGTTTCGAACCTGCCGCCCTTGTATACAAGTTCCACAGAAAGACCATCGAACTTGGGTTCGGCAAGGTAAATGACTTTCCCGGAGATCTTTTTTTTGACCGAATTATGAAAATCCTTGACCTGCTTCTCTTCAAGCGCGGCTTCGAGACTGAGCATGCTTGAGCGGTGTTTGACCTTCTTAAGTTCATCGACGGGCTCGGCTCCAACGCGCCGGGTGGGGGAGTTCTCCTTCTTCAGGTCCGGATAAGCTTCCTCAAGCTCCTCAAGCCGCTTGAAGAGCTTATCGTATTTTGCGTCGGATATCCTGGGCTTGTTCTTCACGTAATAAAGATAATCGTGGTAATTGATACCTTCCCTCAAAACTTCGGCCTGTTCTTTAGCCTCTTTCTTGCTCAGCTTTTTAACATCCTTGAACTTTGTTTTGGGATCTTTTTTGAAATCCATGTTCTTAATCCTGTCATTTCCGTTTAAAGGCTTTCTTCAGCTGTTTCAGCGTGCCGGTATTGACCACGTCGCTTTTCTCGAGCCACCCTCTTCTTGCCTGCCCCAGGCCGTATTTGATGTAATCAAGTTCGTCTATACTGTGCGCGTCGGTCGATATCGCTATCTTTACCCCTATTTCCTTGGCCATCTTGCAATATACGTCGTTAAGGTCCAGCCTCTCGGGATGTGAATTGAGCTCAAGTATACAGCCTCTTTTCTTGGCTCCTTTCATGATCCTCTCTATATCGAGCTCGTAAGGCTCCCTTTCTTTCAGCATCCTTCCCGTGGGGTGCGCCAGGATATTAAAGTATTTGTTGTCCATGGCCTTCAGGATCCTATCTGTCTGTTTTTTCTTGGAAAGGCCGAACTTGTAATGGACCGCGCAAACAGTATAATCAAGCTCCTTGAGCAGACTATCTGGAAGGTCAAGTGACCCGTTCTCCAAAATATCCACTTCTATTCCCTTCAGGACCGTGATCTTCCTCAGCTTCTTGTTGAGCTTGTCTATCCGCTTGATCTCCCTTTCAACCTCTTTGGCCTTGAGCCCCCCCGCCACGCTGACATGCTTTGAGTGTTCGGTTATGCCCACGTAATCGTAATCCTTCTCTTTTGCCGCGTCCACCATCTCTTCGAGGGTATACTTACCGTCGGTGAGCTTGGTATGCGTATGAAGATCGCCTCTGATATCCCCGGATTCTATAAGGTCCGGGAGCTTTCCCTTTTTCGCGGCTTCGATCTCGCCCCGGTTTTCCCTGAGCTCCGGTTCTATGTATTCGAGCCCTATCTTTTCATAAACCTCTTTTTCGGTCTTGCCGGCTACCCTATTATCCCCCCTGAAGACCCCGTATTCGTTGATCTTGAACTTTTTCTTGCCGGCTATCTTCCTTATCGCGATATTATGGGCCTTTGAACCGGTGAAATAGATGAGTGCGGCTCCATAGCTCACCTGTGGCAATACCCTGAGGTCCACCTGGAACCCTGATTCTAGTTTCACAGATGACTTGGTCTTCCCCTTGGCCAGGACCTTGCCCACGTCCTCGTATTCGGTGAATCTGTCCATTACCCCAGAACCCTTTTTGCAGGTTACAAGAATATCCGCGTCGCCCACGGTCTCTTTTTTCCTCCTGTTGGACCCTGCGATGGTGATGTCCTTTATTTTCTTGTCCTTTTTAAGGTGGCTCACAATGTCCTGCGTTATCTTCTCGGCAACGGCGAGCTTGAGCCTTTCGCCGGATTCTTCTATCGTTTCGATACCCTCGAGTATGCTCTTTTCGGTCTTTTTGCCGAACCCCTTGATCTTTCTGACTTGTCCTTCTTCGGCCGCTTTACGCAAATCCTCCAGGCTTTTTATTTCAAGCTGGTCGTAGATCTTTTTGACGCGTTTACCTCCGAGCCCCGATATCTGCATAATATCGTCCAGCTTGGGCGGCACTTTCTTCTCGAGTTTCTTAAGGTCCGGGAAGGTTCCCTTTTTGAGTATCTTCTTTATCTTGCCCGCAAGATCCTTGCCTATATTGGGAAGCTCGGAGAGGTCCTCATCTTCATCCACCAGGTCAGATACGTTCTTGGAAAGGTTCTTGACCGTCTGCGCCGCGTTCCGGTAAGCTCGTATCCTGTACTGGTTGGCTCCTTTTATCTCAAGAAGATTGGCCATCTTCTCAAAAATATCCGATATATCCTTATTGTGCACGGGCATATACCTCTCCCAGGTAAATTCATTCCATCATTTTCTTCAGTTCCAACGCGTTAAAGGCGGCGTATCCCTTCTGGTCATTATCGAAATAACAGTAGACGTCAAGCCCCTTGTTCAGCCAGGTGCTGAAAGCCCCCGCCCATCCGGAAAGGCTTCTCTTGCTGTACTTGCCCTTGTAGGGACCGTCCGGACCGTGTAACCGGACGTAAACGAAATCGGCGGTGACTTTTTTAGGGGAGATCTTTTTGTCGAGTTCGTATATACAGAAAGCGGCGTTCTTCTCACGGAGCACGCTGTAGACGTCTTCGCTGAACCAGTCGCTGTTACGGAACTCAAAAGTGTACCGCATCCCCCGAGGAAGGATCGAGAGGAATTGTTCCAGCCTCTGGCAGTTCTTGCCCCAGACAGGCGGAAGCTGGAAGAGTACCGGCCCCAGCTTCCCGCCCAGCTCGTTCACGCTCCTGATCAGCCTGTTCACCGGCCTCTTGCCGCATTTAAGCTTTTTCATGTGGGTTATGTAACGACTCGCCTTTACCGAAAAAATGAACTCTTCCGGGACCTGCTTTTTCCATCCCTTGAAGGTCTTCTTGGAAGGTAACTTGTAAAAGGAATTGTTTATCTCCGCCGTACGGAATTTTCCGCTGTAAAAATCCAGCATATCCCCGCTGGAGAGACCTTCGGGATAGAATACGTCTTTCCAGTGGTCATAATGCCAGCCGGAAGTGCCTATATGGATCCGCCCCTTTTTACCCATAGTATTACGATAACAGATAGAAACATAAGATTACCATTGTCTTTTTCACCATTTTGTTGACCTTTTTCCACATTGAAAATAGAGAAAAGAAACTGCCGGCAAGACCGAGCTCGAAGCTTGAACACAATACCTCACATTCCCGATCTGAGGGTGGCCTCCTCCATCTTTTCTATCTCTTCTTTTATCCTGGGGGGAAGGGAGAGTATCTCTATATCCATGAACCCGCGAATAATGACCGACTGGGCCTCTTCCGGGGACATGCCGCGCGACCTCAGGTACTCGATCTCGTCCCTGCTTATTTTGCCTATCGCCGCTTCGTGGGAGAGGTCCACGTCCCTGTAATCGGTTTCAAGTTCCGGCACTGCGTGTATAATGCCTTTTTCGGTAAGCACAAGCCCCCGGCACTCCAGGTGACCTTTTATCTTGCGCTCTTCGGCTTTAAGGTGGCCCCTGGCGATCACCTTCCCTCCGTAACTGACCGCTCTGGAAACTATCTCCGCCTTGGTCTGCTCGCCCCTGAAGACGACCCGGGCGCCTATATCCTGCACGGTATCGGGATGAGAAATGATGAGCGAGTTGAAACTGGCTCGCGATGAAGCTCCCTCCAGAAGAGCGGTCGGGTACATGGTTATGTCGCTTACGGGTTTCAGACAGACATAATTGGATATGAAATTGGCATCTCTGCCGAGAACAGCGACACTCATGGGCCTGACCGAGACATCCTCCCGCCAGGAGTGGATCATGGTGAAGTTCAGGTAACCACCGTCCTCGACGAAGAATTCGGACACCCCCAGGTGGAAACTCTCCCCCGCCGCCTTGGACGCCGCGCATCCGGTGATAAGATAAAGCTCGGCCCCTTCCTCGACCACGATGAGATTATGCACCCTCTGCTTCGAGCCGAGAGCTTTCAGGTAAAGGCAGGCCTGAACGGGCATTTCTATTTTCTGGCCCTTTCTCGCGCGGATGAAATACCCGCCGCTCGTTCTTGGGGGATATTCCTTTTTAGCCTTCCCGAAAGCTTTCCCGTAAAGGGCCTCGGCCTGCGGGTACTTCTTAAGGGCATCCTCCATCTTGAGGACCTCAACGCCCTCGTGGATGCTTCTTGAAAAAAGAAGATCCTCATCCTGCTGCAAAAAACTCGCTGACCTTCCCTCTTCGGCAAGGTCCATGCCGGATGACTCCACGTCTTCGCGGTCATTCTTTTCTACAACATCGCTCAGCTTGTGGTCCTGTCCTGACATTCTTTGCATTTACTGTAACCTTCCTCGCGGATACTTTTAAAAACTTCCTTAGGACTTCTCCCGTCACACCAGATGGTACCTTCCAGCAGAACACAGGCTCTTGCCGCTTCCACGTAATCAAGTATGTACCCGGTATGGGTGATGATAAGCGAGGACCTCGCGCTTTCTTTCAGGTGATCATTGAGAACCCTGCCCATCAGGGCGACGTTCTCTATATCAACACCCGATTCGGGCTCGTCAAGAAGCAGGGTCCGGCAATCCTGCACCAGTACCTGGAATAGTTCCGAGCGTTTCATCTCGCCCCCGGAATAGGCGAGGTTGATATCCCTGTCCAGGTGGCCCTTTAAAGAGAGTTTTCCGGCGAGAGTCTTGATCCTTTCATCGTCATCGGACATATAACGGGCTATCTGGTTGAGCCTTACGCCTCTTATTGCCGGCGGGTGCTGGTACATCACCCCTATCCCCGCTCTGGCCTTCTCTTCTATGGAGAGAGAGCCGGCGTTCTTTCCGTTGTACAAAATCTCTCCCGTCTTGACCCGGTAACCGCTGTAACCCATGATCGCGCGCACCAAAGTGGATTTCCCACTTCCGTTCGGACCGAACATCACCATCACCTCGCCGTCGGCGATGGTGAGATCGATATTCCGAAGGATCTCTTTGCCCTCGACCTCGACGGAAAGGTCCCTTATTTCCAGCATGCCTTCATCCTCTCGTTAACGTAAGGTCAGAGCGACCGGACCGGTTCAATCCATCCACCAGTAGTAATCATAAAAGTCGTAGATGGCCGGATAGGTCTCTTCCTGGCCCTTTATGTTAAGCTCGCTTTCGACCTTGTAAGCTCCACCTTCGAAAGCGTTCTGCACAGCCGCGTCAAGTTCCGCCCAGTCATAGACCTGGCCCTTGAGGGTCACCGTGCCATCATCCACCTCCACCTGTATATCGGTGGAATCGACCAAAAGACTCCAGAAAAGCTGGTCCTGGACATCCCTCTTAATGGCCTTGTCGCTCTTAAGGGGCCAGACATAACTGACAGTGAGGTTGTTCTGGACATCGGCCACCCCGAAAACACGCGAAGCGACATCACTGGCCCTTCTCTTTTCGAAATAGGTATCCACCACGCCGTAGAGATACGCTTTCTGGTTGCGCACGGTCACGCTGATCTCGTACTTCTCAAGATAAGGGTCCCATTCCATGGCACTTCTTACGTTACCCGCTATTATAGCGTCATCGGGCGCCTTGAGCGGCCGCACCTTTATGAAATTTATCACACTGACAACTCCCGCGGTATTTCTGACGTCCCTGGTGGCGGCACGCCTGGCGGCGAAGTTATCGACCTTGCCGCGCAGGGTCACCACACCTTCATCAGCGGAAACGTCTATATCGAAAGAATTCACCCTCGGGTCGTATTTCAGGGTATCTTTTACCGCCTGTTCGATCTTCTCATCCCCTTTTACAACAATCTCTCCCTTTCTTTGCATTTTGTCCTCGAATACCGGGACGACCTCGAGCTTCTGGTCATTGACGGATTCCACCCCGGCGACCCAGGAGTCAAGCACAGCCCGTGTCTTCTCGAAGGCGCTTCCGACACTGCCCGAAAGGGTCACGTCACCGTCATTCACCGAGATGTCTATCAGTCCGGATGCGACATAAATATCCTTCTCAAGTTTCTGCTGTATGTCGCTCTTTATCTCGAAATCGGGTCTTTCTTTCTTGTAGACTACACTTATGACGTTGTCCACCTCCTTGACGCCCGCAACACCTTTGGCCACTCTTCCGGCAAGGGACTTTTCCGCCCAGGAATCCACTTGGCCGGTGAGAGTAACGCTTCCTTCTTCCACCCGAACGGTAACCTCGTACGAATCCGCCGCCGGATCGAGCTGGAGAGCCTTTTCAATATCCCTTCGTATATCCATATCACCTCTTCCAAGGGGCCTGACCTCGATCTCGTTGACAACGCTCCTGGCGCCTTTTACGGTTTCGGATATCCGACCGGCCCTTTCTTTCGCCAGGATGTTATCGACCGACCCTGATAAGGTGACAACCCCCTCATAGGTCTTGACATCGACGAGGTGTGAAGCCACGCCGGGATCGTACAGAAGTTCGCTCTCCACCTGGCGGGTTATCTCCTCGTCCGTTATTTTTCCTTCCTGCGCGCCGGCGATGATGCTACCCGCTCCGGGAAGGATCACAACTGCCGCCACGAGAACCAAACAAACGAATATTATCCTAAGTTCTTTCATTATCCTCCCTTTTCCTTAGATGATATTTATTACTTTCCTTTTAAGGCTTCGTTCACCATCTGGTTGGCATATCCCCATTCGTTGTCATACCAGCTCATCACCTTGACCAGATCGCCGTCAATGACCCTTGTCATGTCCGGGTCAAAAATTGACGCCCTGGGATCTTTTATGATGTCGGATGAGACCACCGGTATCTTGGCGACGCCCAGAACGCCCTTATATCTCTGGGTCTGGGACTCTTCTATGAATATGGAGTTGACCTCCTCTTCAGTGGTCTCTCTCTCGGTGACGAAGACAAGGTCCGCCACCGAACCCACCGGAACGGGAGCCCTTACGGCAACGCCGTCGAATTTCCCCTCATATTGGGGGAGCACCTTTATGGTGGCCTTTGCCGCTCCCGTTGAAGTAGGCACCAGGTTGCAGGCCGCGGCCCTGCCCCGGCGCCATTTACTCGCCGGTGAATCCACGATCGCCTGGGTGGATGTATACGCGTGTATGGTTGTCATTACCGCTTTTTTTATGCCGATCCTCCTCGACATGACCTCCACCACGGGCGTTATGCAGTTGGTCGTGCAGCTTGCGCAGGAGATGATATTATCCTCTCCCTCCTGGACATTGACTCCGTGAACGATCGTAAGCACTTCTTCCGATTTTGAAGGGGCTGAAAGTATCACCTTTTTTGCCCCGGCTTTCACGTGTTTCTCCAGCTCTTCTTTTTTCCCGAAAACGCCCGTGCATTCGAAAACGATATCCACATCAAGGTCTTTCCACGGAAGTTGCGCCGGGTCCTTCATGTGAAGCACCTTGTGCTCCTTACCGTCTATGCAGAGATCGTCCTCTTCGTACGATACTTCCTTTTCGTACCTGCCGTAAACCGTGTCGTACTGCAGAAGGTACGCCAGGTTATCGGTCGGAACAAGATCATTCACGGCCACCAGCTCGAATTCCGGCCTGGAGATGATTATTTTGAGCGCCGCGCGCCCTATTCTTCCCAATCCGTTTATAGCCACGCGTTTCATGGTATATCCTCCTTTTCGGTTCGTTCTTGAACGGGATCCGGGCTTTATCAGTATGCTCTTGGTAGCGACCAGTAACCCAGAACTATCACGAAAACAAGCAGTATCACCAGTATCCAGAAAAAGAAGTTGAAGACCTCTTCGGTCGCTTCGACCTGCTTGGCCTTTTCAGCTACCTCGGCCTTGGTCCTGGGTGGTTGCGGCGGGGCCACGGACGCCAGAAGAACAGCGGTTATTAGTCCTATTATCAGTATGGTCAGCCATGGTATCCCGTAAAAAACCGGTCCGGTGGCGACTATCCAAAGGCTTCCGGCCCAACTCACCAGAAAAATGACCGCGAAGAACATCCAGACGCTCGGCCAGGGGCCTCTTTTCCTAAGAAGAACTACGAAAACCGCCGTAACCGCTATGGCGATCAATAGCGCGAACAATACATCCAGCAGAAACATCTTACCTCCTTATGGTTCGACGATACTTCTTAAGGTCTCAACGTTAACCCGATCGGGTTCAGCTTTCAACTCTCCCCTTGATGCAAGCATGCCGTCCATGCTGTTCAGCCGCCTGCTCCTCTTCTTTAATTTATCCTTTACCTCGCTCTCAAGCCCGGCGACATCTTTGCTTTGTCTGAAAGTTCTTTTCATCATGCGAACAGGTTAACAGACTATCCCCCCCAGAACAATTGCCAGTTTCACCATTTTGTTGACTATTCTCCACGCGCTTTATTCCTTTCTCTTCGAGAAATAATACAGCGGCAATCCAGCGGCAAGGATCGCCAGCCCGGCAAGAGAGGTTTGAACATGCGAAGCGAAAGAGACCACGGCAAGAGCAAATGAAACCATCATGAAAGCTGCCGGCAGAAAAGGGTATCCCCACACCGCGTAGGGCCTTTTCTTATCAGGGTATTTATAGCGGAGAATGATAAGACCGGCGACTACCAGGGCGAAGAATATCCATACAAGAAACCCCGCGAAATACAAAAGCCTGTTAAATGTCCCCCACAGAACGAGTAACACCGACCATACCGCAAGAACGATGATCGCCCGGTAGGGCGTCGCCTGCCTCTTGCTGAGGCGGTTGAAGTATCTAAAATACCTTAAGTCTCGAGCCATGGCATAGGTTATTCTTGAACCGGTCATTATCATCGAATTAATGGTCGCTATCGAGGATACTATCACGACCGATTCGAAGATCTTCCTGCCATAGCGGGTGTGAAGCAGCGTGAACACTTTCGCGGCGACGATATCGGTTCGCTGGATCGCTTCTGGCGGAAAAAGATAAAGATAAAGAGCGTTCGCCCCCAGGTACAGCACTATGACCGAAACTATACCAGTGACAAGCGCAAAGGGCAGGGTCGTTCTGGCGTTTATCGTCTCTCCGGCGACAAAGACATTCTCATGCCATCCCCCATATGTCCACAGTATGGGGATAAGGGCCACACCGAAAAAATATAAAGTATCTCCTCCCCCGCCTTCAAAGGACATCCGGAATCTGCCGTAGTCACCTTCACCGGATATGAAGCCGAGAAATATGAGCGCGACAAGCGCCAGAAGCTTGACCACCACGAAAAAGTTCTGGGTTCTCTTGCTCTGCCGGAGACCGGCGATGTTCACCACACCCAGCAGAACTATAGAGAATACCGCAAAGGGCTTTACGAGGAGCTTGTCCGCCCCCAGGAAGGAAGCCAGGTATTCGGCGAAGATGAAAGCGACCGCAGCCAATGACCCCGCCCTTATCACCAAAAGTTCCGACCACCCGAAAAGGAAAGCGGTCAAGGGCCCGTAACTCTTCTTAAGGTATACATAGTTGCCGCCTGTCTCGGGAAAAGTAGAAGCAAGTTCCGCGTAACAAAGCGCTCCCACCAGAGAGATGAGGCCCCCCGCAAGCCAAGCGACCATAATCAGCCAGGGGCTTTTTATGTACGTGGCGACCTCGGAAGGGACCCTGAAGATACCGACGCCGATGACTATGGCAATAACTATGGCCACCGAATCCCATCTTCCAAGTACTATTTTTAGATCGTCCTTCGTCACTCTAGCTCCTAATCGACGGATCGATTCACCAGTAGAACTCGAAGGTGTTTTATTTACGGATCTTCGATTCCAGAAGATCCAGAAACCGTGCTGCCGGAGCCAGCTGCGCGGCGATGACCGCAAGCCCCAGCAGGAAGAATAGAAAACCCGGTCCCGGCGCTACTGAAAGAACGAGCGCTATCAACCAGAATATCCCTGCCGAAATGAACATGAACGCTTTTTTTAGCGGTCTCTTTGCCCCGAACCTTTCGTGATAATCGGTGAATCTCCTGCCTGGCTGGCCGGTCATGAGCTGCCTAATCCTCTTGGAGACGGCTTTGGATAACGGATCGAGACCGAGATCTTTCAGCAGCCCCCTCTCAGCCATTGATTATCTCACCCCCGTTGGGATGAAGGACCTGGCCGGTCATGTAGGATGAGTCCCGGCTGGCCAGAAAAACATACGAGGGCGCGACCTCTTCCGGCTGCCCCGCCCTTTTCATGACGGTCTGCTCCCCGAAATCCGGCATGTATTCAGGAGGATACGTTGACGGGGTCAAAGGCGTCCAGATCGGTCCCGGTGCGACGGCATTAACGCGTATCTCTTTTTCCGCGAAAAGCAGTGCCAAAGAGCGGGTGAACGCCACCTCCGCGCCTTTGGTGGCGCTGTAATCCAATAGATGCGTAGTGCCCCTGTAAGCTACGACCGAGCTGGTATTTATCACACAGCTGCCCGGCTTTAAGTGCTTGACCGCGGACCTTGTGAGAAAGAAATATGAAAATATGTTCGTTTTGAAGGTCCTCTCAAGCTGTTCGTCGGTAAGGCTCTCTATGTTATCCTGGAAAGGCTGATGCGCCGCGTTATTCACCAGTATGTCTATTTTCCGGAATTTATCCAGGGTTTTCCGCACGACCTCCTCACAGAAAGAGGACTTGCCCACGTCCCCGGGCAGCAGAATGACCTTTCCTCCTTCCTCTTCCACCATCTGGGCGGTCTTTCGCGCGTCCTCATGCTCGTCATAATACACTATGGCAATATCGGCGCCCTCCCGTGCGAAAAAGATCGCGACAGACCGTCCTATACCGCTATCGCCGCCGGTGATGATAGCGACCTTTCCCTTGAGCTTTCCGCTTCCCATGTACCATTCGCCCTTGCAAAGAGGTTTCGGTATCATGTCCTTCTCAAGTCCCGGTGACCTTTCCTGGTGCTGGGGGGGGAATGTTTCTGGCATTTCGCGTGACATCTTTTTCTCCCTTCTTCGAACGGGTCAATCCATAACGCCCGGAGCCTCATTTATTCTTTACTGATCCGGCAAAAGAAAAGCGCGCTGCCGGTCCGTACAGAGGTAAATACGCCTAATGTGCATAAATTCTTCAACAAGTTAAATGAAAAGCACCGACCGTCTTTTTGCCCTCTTTCATATGCCGATTGAACACCTCGTACATCTCCTCCGTGCCCCCGGAAAGAAGTTCTATCCCCTTATCCTCTATCGCCTTGCTGGTCTCATCCGGAATAGCCATGTTGCTGCTGGCGCCGCGGCCGACTACAAGATAATCGGGGCCGTATCCGATGACCCCCTCAAGGTCCTTGGCCGAAAGAGAATGTCCCTCTTCTCTCCACCACTCCGGTTCGACCTTATCCGGATAGACAATAAGGTCGTTTTCATAGGTTTTACCGTTTACCGACATATTGCCGAAGGAATAGGAATCTATCTTCATCTTCCTCACCTCACACTGAAACCGTTAAGCTCACCCGTATATTCTTCTTCCTTTACGTCTACGTCCCTCACGTCAGCGGGTCCTGAACCCTCGTAGCACCATGAGACCATTTCATCAACCGCCTCTTCTTCACCTTCGAAAAGCCCTTCCACCGTACCGTCCCTTCTGTTGGTGATCCAACCGGAGATACCCAAGGAAGAAGCCTTTTCCTCGGCGGTTGTCCGAAAAAAGACCCCCTGCACTCTTCCTTTTATCGTTACATGGGCTCGTTTCTTGGACATTTATGACCTCCTTTCTATTACGATGCGCTTTGTCTGGATGTGAATATATCCTTTGCCTCATCCAGGGTAAGCGGATAACAGTCTATATCACCGAGCTCCCACCTGCCCAGCCCCAGTTCGCCGGCAATGCGCACGTAAGGCGCTTCACCACGCCCGAGAACCTCAGATCCTATCCTGTCGCAGGCCACCGGGTCAGTGGAAGCAATGACAAGTCCCGAATCGAAGGCATTCCCGCCGATCGGACCTTTTCCGGTCATGGCCGGAAATCCCGAGATTATACCAAGATCTATCGTGAACCTCGCGCACATGCCAGCGATGAACGAATGAAGATCTCTGAAGAAATTATGCGGATGCTCCTTCTTATTCCTCGGATGCCCGTAATAATCGGCAGCCGGATAGGACATGGCGATATTCTTAAGGCCGAGCGTCACCACTGCGCTGTCATGTACCTTGTGCTGGGCCAGGGATACTACCGTGTCGTATTCAAGAACATACGGATTGACCATGACGCTTTTTTGGGGACCATGGTCAAGCGAGACTTCCCGGAAGGGCCCCCGGTTATGATCGAAGAACTCGACGTCTTCTTCCCGGATGACCTTATCCAGGCCGAGCAGGGAAAAGATCTTATCGGTCTGGCCGGCTCCCGCTCCGCCGGTCACCGTGATCTTTCGGGGGTTGAAGTGTTTTATATGGCGGAGTGCCCCCTTGAGCGTATCCGGCCGGGTGCAGGCGCTGTTGTCGTCATCACTGGCCCAGGTGTCGTTGGGCTTGACCGCCACATGCTTGCCCCTGAAAAGCCCGTCCAGCCCCTCCATCTCTTCCAGAGCTTTCGTAACGGCTTTTTCGGGATTCATCTCATCAATGATGACTACTCTGCTTTTCACCTTTCGCCTCCCCGAGGACGAACCCCCCTCGCTTTTTCCAGGCGCCTTATCGTCTCCTCGAACTTTCCCCAGTCCTTTATTTTTTCCGTCTGCATAATCTGGCGCACGAGCTCCGCTCTTTCGGACTCGTCCAGATATTCCTTGATGAGAGCCGGGTACATTCTTCTGGCGGTCATCATCTGCTCGGAATACTGCATAATAAGTTCGGCTATCTCCCGATGAGCCTTGTCTACGATCTTTCCGTCATGCAGTTCCAGTTTCTTCCTGGCCTCTTCCAGAAGATCCACGATCTTCCGTATATGACCCTGCTTGCTGATAAAGTCTTTAAGTGCTCCCCTGTCTTCCAGGCTCAGGTCCTTTTCCATGAGTTTTTCATTGATTTTGACCCGCTTGGCATGATGGACCTCCTGCACGAAATCCCGGAAAAATTCGATCACTAGATCTATGAACTCTCTGTTAAGCAGGTCCTTCTCGCTGATCACATCTTCTTCTTTTTTAAGAAGAGTGAGCATCCTGTCTATAAGATCATGTTCTATCTCCATCGCCTGCATGATATCTTTGGGTTTTATCCCGTGCGTGTTCATAGATTCTCACCTCTTCTTTTCCAGCGCCTCGAAGCCTGAAATGATGTCCAGAAGCTCGGCAGTTATTGAGCTCTGGCGCAAATGGTTATAAAGGGACCTCAGTTCGTCCATTTTCTCTTCTATGTTCTTTTCAGCCGCCTGCATAGCCGCGAGGCGGCTGGCGTTCTCGGCTGCCAGCGAATCCATGAAACTCTCATAGATCGAAACGAAAAAATGCTGTCGGATGAGAGAAGAAAACAATTCTTCCGCGGGCGTGTTGAGCAAAGGCAGCATTTTCGTGGGCCACTTCTTTCCCTCAAGTTTCTTTAGCCAGTCCTCGTCGAGCGGGAACAATCTCTTTGCCCCGGGAGAAAAAGCGGCCCCGGATACCGGCCGGTTATTGTATATGTATATGTTCTCGATGCCGTCTGTGCTTCTCCAGCTCTCTATCCGTATGAGCATTTCGTTTATGAGCGGGATTATGCCTTCATCGGAACCGGGGAAGGAAAATACCCTGTCTATTTTTCTATCTCGTATCCTCGAGGCGACCTCTTTGCCCACGCAAATGAGCGCCGCATCAGCGCTCGCGTTCATCTTCTCCATTTCACCGAATGCGCGGGATATGACCTGCTCATTGAATCTCCCGCTCAGGCCCCTCTGTGAACCGAACACTATGATCCCGACGCTGCTTTTGCGGGTATCCTCTCCGGCCAGACGCCCCTTAAGGTTCATCCTCTCCAGTACCAGCCCTAGGGCGCCGTGCAGGTTATCACTGAATTCGCCGAGAGCCTCCACGGCCTGACTGTAATGGCGTATATTGACCGCCGAAAGCACTTTCATGGTCTTGACCACCGACTGCATCTGTTCGGTACTCTGAATCTTCCTGTTTATCGCGGTTATTTTCTGCATAAGGGCTATTTCTCTTCTTCGGGACCCTCCGGTGGGGCTTGTTCTTCCCCGGCATCCTCTTTAAGGTTTTCAACGGCTTTTTTTACGGTCTTCAAAATGCTTTCCCGGTCGCCCTCTTCAAGCTCCCCGCCGGAACGCAGCTTTTCGGCTATTTCCTTTTTCTCTTCCCTGAAGAGCTTCCTGAGGTTTTCTTTGGCTTCGGATATTTTTTCCAATGGCACCTCGTCCAAGAGTCCTTCAGTGACCGCCAGCAATACCGCTATCTGCTCATCGACCGGAATGGGTCCATACTGTTTCTGCTTGAGGACTTCCTGGACACGCCGGCCCCTTTCTATGGTCTTGCGGGTCTGCTCTTCCACCTGCGTACCGAACCTGGCAAAGGCCTCCAGCTCCTTGAACTGGGAATAAGAAAGCTTAAGATCACCTGAAATATCCCTGTAAGAAGGGAACTGGGTCTTTCCACCGACCCTTGAGACCGATTTTCCTATATCGATGGCCGGAAGAACCCCCTGCTGGAAAAGACCGGGCGAGAGATATATCTGGCCGTCGGTTATCGAAATAAGGTTGGTGGGTATGTACGCGGCTATGTTCTCCGCCTGTGTCTCTATGATCGGCAGGGCCGTCAGGGAGCCTCCCCCTTTTTCTTTTTTCAGATGTGTCGCCCGCTCAAGAAGCCGGGAATGTATGTAGAATATATCCCCGGGATAAGCCTCACGGGCGGGAGGTCTCCTCATAAGAAGCGATAGTTCCCTGTATGCCCACGCGTGTCGGGTAAGGTCATCATATACTATAAGTACGTCCCTGCCCTTCTCCATGAAGAACTCTCCCATGGAGGTGGCCGCGTAAGGCGCGACCCATCTGAGACCGGCCGTGTCCTCGCCCGTTGATACCACAACGGAGGTATATTCCATCGCGCCGTGCTCTTGGAGGTCCTCGATAAGTTTTGAAACGGACGAGGCCTTCTTGCCGATCGCGCAATAGATGCAGAATACATCCTTGCCCTTCTGGTTGATTATGGTATCAAGCGCTATCGCCGTTTTCCCTATCTGCCTGTCGCCTATGATCAGTTCTCTCTGGCCCCTGCCTATGGGTATCAGAGCGTCTATAGCCTGGATACCGGTCAAAAGAGGCGTTTTGACAGGAGCCCTGTCCATGATCGCGGGGCAGGGCCTTTCTATAGGCAGCTTCTCTTCCCCGGAGATATCTCCTTTATTGTCCAGAGGGCGGCCGAGCGGGTCCATTATCCTTCCCTTTATGGCTTCTCCCACCGGAACGTCTATGACCCGGCCGGTCCTTTTCAGACTGTCACCGGCGTTCACCAACTCGGTCTTATCCAGCGCCACGACGGATATTTCCTCCGTCCCGAGATCGAAAGCTATTCCTTTATTCCCGCCAGGTAGTTCAATAAGCTCGGCAAAGGTGGCCTCCTTCAATCCCCTGGCGCGGACTATGTCGGTCCCGACATAGTTGATCACGCCGACCTCCTCCACGTTGAGACTCTTTTTGCTTTCTTCTGCGCTATCAAAAGCTTCAAAGACCTCACGGACGGTCCTTTTGAGATTTTCTTTATCCTTTTCCATTTGAAACTCTTCCTTCAAGCTGTTCGGTCACTCTTTTTTCCAGTTCGTCGATATATCCTGACGCGCTCCAGGAGATCCTGGCGCTTTCAGTGGATAGTTCCACCCCGCACAAAGGACCTTCGTTAACCTCATATCCGGGAGGCTCTGACGCACCCATCTGGCGCAGAATTTCATTGAGCCGTTCCTTAAGTTCGTCACCTACGGTAAAAGTGCTCACTACCTTCAGCGAACCGCCGGAATCCTTGAGAAAGTTCCGTATTTTTTCGCTCTGTTCATTCTCCATCGAACTTAAACGTTTTATAAGGGCTTCCACCGCGGCTTCCTCCAGCTCTTTATTAGCAAGCTCAGAGGTCATTTTCCTCAGGATCTGACAGACCTCCTCTCCGGTCTTTTGCTTGAGTTCTCTGAGGAAGTCCTGCTTCTCCTCCTCCACCTGGTCCCGCCACTCTTTTCGCATTCGGTCCAGCTCTTTGCGAGCATCCTCGAGCATGCTGCTCTTTTCTTCCCCCGCCCGGCGCCTGGCCTTCTCCAGGATCTGGTCCTTTTCCTTTTCAAGTTCTTCTCTTTTTTCCTTTATCCTGCTCATCTGGTCTTCCGCTTCTTCTTTGGCCTTTTCTGCCTCACTGAATCGGGACCGGATCCTCTCCTGGCGTTCATCCATGGCCCTTACTATCCTGCGAAAAAGAAAATGGTGCAGTATCCACACCAGGATAAGGAAATTCACTATCTGTGCGGCTACCGTGAATAGATCGATCATTTATTTGCCTCCCGCCATGGCTACGGCCTGGTTCCAGAAGGGATTCGCGAATATGAGTATTATGGATATGACCAGGCAGTAAATGGCCGTCGATTCTATCATGGCCAGGCCCACAAAAAGCGTTCTGATTATGGTGTTCGATTCATCGGGCTGCTGGGCTATCGCCGCCAGGCCCCTTGCGACCGCAAGACCTTCCCCAAGTGCCGGGGCTATCGCTCCCAGCCCGATGGTAACACCCGATGTTATGATCGAGCTTACCGCGACCAATGTAGCGTCCATATCATTCCTCCTTATGCTTGGATCTTTCTGTTTTCTTCTCTTGCTGTTTTGTAAAAGTGCGTACCGCCGACGCTATGTATACCGTCGAAAGCACCGTGAATATGTATGCCTGTATCTGTCCTATGAGAAGCCCGAAAAGGCGCATGATGATCGGCACGAAAAGCGGGGTGATGATAAGCAGAACCGCTAT
This sequence comes from Candidatus Omnitrophota bacterium, assembly GCA_014728045.1. Taxonomy (NCBI): domain Bacteria; kingdom Pseudomonadati; phylum Candidatus Omnitrophota; species Candidatus Omnitrophota bacterium. The sequence continues at coordinate 52,895 of WJMH01000022.1, read as the reverse complement.
TATCAGCGTACCGCTCATGATATTGCCGAAAAGCCTTACCGCCAGGGCCACTGACCGGGATACTTCGCTCAGAATGTTGAAGGGCAGCATGAACGCGGTGGGTTCTATATAATGCCTCAGGTACCCCGCAACTCCCCTTGAGCGTATACTGAATGCCGGGACGGCGAAAAAAACGCATATGGCCAGTGCGCTGGTCGTCGAAAGCGAACCCGTGGGAGGACGGTATCCCGGCACCACCGTTAGAAAATTGGATACGGCGATAAAAAGGAACAATGCCCCGATGAAGGGAAGGTACGGCCTTTCGTCCTGCCTGACGACGTTCCTTATCTCCTTTCGCATAAAAGAGACCATGCTCTCAAGGAAGTTCTGCCATGCGGAGATCTGGACGTCGGAGCTCACATTCCTGGTAGCCATCCACGAAACGGCAAGAAGCAGACCCATGACGAGCCACGTGTAGACCAAGGTGGCGTTCAGCTTGAGAACGCCCTCCTGCCAGTATACTATCCAGTCCGGGCTAATGTTCATTTACCACCTGCCGGGGCTTTCTGGGCCCAAGTAATATCTTTCAAGAGCCTGACCATGACGAAACGCATCAGGAAAAAACCCGCGGCGCAAGCGATCACAGGTTGAGGCTCGCCTTCACGGGCAAAATAATAGAAGCACAAAGCGCTTATCCCGAGCCTCAGGAAGAACGCCGCCAGGTTGACCGCGACGGGTCGCCTCGACCCGAGCCCCATTTCCAGTGAGAATTTTAGAAGCGAAAAATAAATGATCCCCAAAAAAAGCCCTGATACGAACGGTATCAATAAATCGGTTAGTCCCGTCATGATTTCCTTTCCTCCTCTATCATCTTTCTTTCTCTCTTAACCCAGAACCACGCGTTAAGGCTGCCCAGGGCAACACCCAACACCAGAAAAGTTAGCGTCCATGATATTCTGGTCCTGAATCGTATGTCCAGCCATAATCCCAGCGCCACGCCCAGAAGCGTCGGTATGACCACCGACCACCCTATAATACCCATCATACCCAGCCCGAACCACATGCTGCGGTCTCCCTTCCTGCGGGCCCTTTTCATGCGTTCGCTCTTTCGGAGGATATCCGCGTCGAACTGGCGGTAATATTTCTGTTTGTCCTCTTTCTTATTCATGTAATTCGAGTTCGTACAGTCTTCTAGTGAAATCAGCTTCCATCCTGGCCAGAGCCGTACGGGCTTTCTTCTCTTTTTCGTCATACCGGGTGAACTCTTCCTCGACTTTGCTCACCAGACTTTCCAGGTCCGCGCTTTTGAAGGCGTCCATTACCGATACGGTTACGTCTTTGCCGGTCTTTACCAACACTCCTTCGTCCACAGCGACGAATTCCTCCGGACCGCTTTCTTTAACGAAAGACAACACTCCCGGCACTAGCACTACTACGGTATCTATATGTTTGGGCAGGAGACCGAAATAGCCATCTTTTGACTCGGCCTTGACGCTTCTCACCTCTTCAGCGAGGTATTCTTTCCCCGGCAATAATATCTTGAGCCTCATTCATTCTCCGCTTCCGTGACGCTGCCGATCATGTACAGCGATCTCTCCGGATAATCGGCGTATTCATCCTTGAGTATCCTCTCGCATCCTTCAAGCGCTTCTTTCAGTGTCACCCTCTTGCCTTCATGCCCGGTGAACTGCTCGGTCGTGAAAAAAGGCTGTGTCAGGAACCTTTCAAGCCGCCTGGCCCGTTCAACGGTCTTCCTGTCCCTCTCGGAAAGCTCCTCAAGCCCGAGCATGGCTATGATATCCTTGAGGTCCTCGTACTGCGCCAGTGTAGCGCGTATGTTCTGGGCGATATCGTAATGGTTTTGGCCAACAACGTGAGGGGTAAGTATCTTTGAGTTCGATTTTAACGGATCTATCGCCGGATAGAGCCCCTGGCTCGCCCTTTTCCTGGAAAGGACAATTGAAGAGGACAAATGCCCGAAGGTGTTCACCGCCGCCGGGTCCGTAAAGTCATCCGCCGGTACATATACTGCCTGGATCGAAGTTATCGCTCCGGAGGAAGTACTGCATATGCGCTCCTCCAGGTCGGCCAGCTCCGTAGATAGCGTTGGCTGATAGCCAACGCGTGATGGCAGGTTGCCCATGAGCCCGGAGACCTCAGATCCTGCCTGAACGAACCTGAAAATATTATCTATAAGAAGAAGCACGTCCCTTCCGGCGTCATCCCTGAAATATTCGGCCATGGTCAGCGCCGAGTGTCCGGACCTGAACCTCGTTCCGGGTTGCTCGTTCATCTGCCCGAAAACCAGTACAGCGTTATCCAGGATCTCGGCCTGCCTGATCTCCCTGTACATCTCTTCGCCTTCGCGGTTCCTCTCGCCGATGCCGCAGAAAATGCTCACGCCCTTGTGACGCGCTGCCATGTTGTGTATGGTTTCCATGATGAGCACGGTCTTGCCCACGCCGGCTCCCCCGAACAGGCCCGCCTTCTCGCCTTTTTCAAGAGGGCTCAGAACATCTATGGCCTTTATCCCGGTCTCGAACACTTCAGACCTGGTAGACCTTTTGTTCAAGGGTATCTTCTTGCGGTAGATCGCTCTTTTTTCTTCGGAAGCCACTTCGCCTTTTTCATCGATGGGACTTCCGAAGACATCGAAGACCCTCCCCAGAACAGAATCGCCAACCGGCACCTCTATTGGTTTCTCGGTATCCTCGACATCCATCCCTCGCGCAAGGCCCTCGGTGGCCGTAAGGGCCACTGTCCTTACCGTGCGCTCATCAAGATGCTGCTGCACTTCAAGTTTGATATCCCCTTCGGCAACAAGCAGGTCATTTATCCGGGGAAGCCTCTTCTCAAAGCTGGCATCGACGACACTGCCCCTCACCGATACGATCCTGCCGGGGTTTTTCTTCTGTTTTTCTTTCTGCATCGCTATCCTTTGTATTTGTAAGCGGTCCGGAAAGAGGATATAAAATCCAGGTACTGCTCCAGGAGTCTCACCATGAGGAAGCTCTCACGCACCGTTTCCTTGGCCTTTTTGCCCATTTCCCCGCAAAGATTCCTGTCGCCGATAAGTGTAACTATTCTGTCAGCGGCCTCTTCCGGGCTTGATACCAGATAACCGTTCTCCCCGTCCTTTATCTGGTGTCGTATGCCTCCCACGTCCCCGCCTATCACGGGAGTACCCTTCCACATGGCTTCGGCAACCGTAAGCCCGAACCCTTCCCTGATGGATTTCTGCATCACAACGCAGGCTTTTCTCTGGAGGGCGTTGACCAGCGCGGTGTCTTCCGCGCTCAGGATATGGACAGTCTCATCCCGCTCGTCTAAAAGAGATTTGTAAACCTCCTCCCCTTCCGGGTCATCCGTCGCCACGTTGCCAAGAAGTACCAGTCTGGCGTCCACTTTTTCTCGCGCTTTTTTAAAAGCGTTTATAGCGCCTTCAGGGTCTTTCCATTTATCAAAACGCGAGATCTGCGCGACGAGCGGCAGATCCGTGGGTATCTGGTAATGGTCCAACCTTTCCTGAACTTCCTTTTCGCTGAGGGGCTTGTTCTTGATCGAAAAGGGATCTATTGCCGGCATGAAGAAGACCTGCGGGGTTTCCAGATCTTTTCTGTATTCTTCCAGGCTCATGATGACCCCGTCATACTTCTCCACGACGGGGCTTAGATAATCCCATATTTTATTATCCGGATCCGACATATCCAGATGACAGTGCCATACCCAGGGCCCTTTTTTGTCGTAATGGTGTATCATCCATAAGGGTTGCGGATCATGTATTATGACCAGGTCATGGTCCAGATGGTTCCTTACCGTGTTCTCGAAGATGACCTGTTCGTATATCTTTTTCTTGCGCGGGGTGAGATTTATCTTCCCGCCCTGCAGGGCGTTGTGCATCTTCTTCGTTATGCTGAAGAAGTCCGGCGAACCCTGTATTATCCGCCATCCCGTCTTTATCCCCAGCGAGTTCATGAGCAGCGTCAGCGAAGAGAGTATCTCCGCCACGCCCCCTCCGTAATAGGTGGAGTTAACATGGGCTATATGCATCCCATTGAGGGAAGCGGCTTTTTCCTTAACGCGCTCTATGGTCTTCTCTCCCACAAGATCTCTGTAATCGTCGACTTCGGCAAGATGGTATTTACTCATGTTAAGGCCTGTTCGTCCTTTTTCGTTATCTTTTTGTAGATCCTGTCGGCATCTTCTTTTCTGCAGAGCTCCGTGCCGGGCGTAAGCACGGCCGCTGTCCCGCACGCAACGCCGAACCTGACCGCTTCCGCCAGGGCATTTCCTCGGTCAAGGCTCACTACTATGCCCGCGAGCATACTGTCACCCGCCCCGACTATGCTCTTGACCATGACCTGGGGCGCCGGGACATATTCACATTCGTCTTCAGATACAGCTAGCGCGCCCCGGTGCCCCAGTGAAACGACTATGTTCTTTACTTTTCCCTTTTTTATTATTTTTAATGCCTCTTCCTTCTGGCGGTCCAGTTCTTCCACGCCCTCGCCGGCTAGTTCCTTGAACTCGTTCCTATTGGGCTTGAGCAGGAAAACTTCAAGCTCGGCCAGTTCCTTCAGTGAAGCTCCAGAAGTATCCACTATGAGCTTAGATCCTATCCGGACACAGGTATTTGATAATTCCCTGAAAAATCCCGAAGGCACTCCCGGGGGAAGGCTGCCGCTTGCAACAACATGATCCGGGACATTTTCCATCAAGGAAAGCTTATCCAATAGTGACTTCCATTCCTCCTCCGCGACCTTGCCGCCGGACATGAGGAACCGATACTGCTTCTCGGAACTTCTTTCCTTGAAGACGAGGTTTTCTCTGGTCTCCGAGCCGGTAAGGATGCGCCGGCTTTCTATCCCCTCTTCCTTTACAAGCTCTTCCAGGCGCCTGCCGTAATGACCTCCCGCCAGGTAATAGGCGGTTGAACTTCCCCCGAGACGCTTGATGACCCTTGAGACGTTTATGCCTCCACCTCCCGGATCGCGTCTTGGTGTGCCGCAGCGCATTTTTCTTTCGGGGACCACGGTCTCAACTTCCGCTTCCATGTCAATAGCCGGGTTCATTGTTATTGTTATTATCCTATTGTCGCTGCTCATGTACTTCCTCCGGTCTTTTTCTTCTGCAGGACCATTGCCGAACTAGGCCAGGGCGTTCTCTGCGCCCGAATCCATGGTAAAAAGCACAGAAGTATCAAGTTCTTTCTTGAATTGTCTGAGAGCTTCCGTTCCTTCATCGGACGGCACGCTCAATATGTTGATAAATGCCTCGGGAATATCCTCCACATCCTCCGTACCCGTGATCTGGATGTGCACGTTGGGTATGCGTGCCGTTTCGGCGACCGCCCTGAGGTAGCTCCGTGCTTTTTCCTTTTCCGGGGTCCTTGCCACCAGGCGTAGTTCCGCTTTTCTGTTCAGTTTCAGCTTGTACGCCACAAGCAGCGCGAGGTCATTTTTACCCAGGTCCTTGCCGATCTGCCATTCGTTCTCAGAAGCGTCCAGCCAGACATTAATGAACTGCCCCTTACCCTCCTCCTTCTCGTGCCTGTCGAGGATGACCGCGCCTATATTGTTATCTTTACATATCTGAAGAAGGTCCATGGCCTCCTGGTCGCGGCTCTTGTCTTCGGGTATGGTCATGAAAAGGATGTTCGGCTTGAAAAAAGTGCCCCCGAAGGTCTCTATGCCCGCTTTAAGATTATCCCCGAAAGTAGCGGCCGTTATGACAGTCCATGCAGCAAAAAGGCCCTTTTCACTGAACTTGTCGGCTATGTCGGGAAGCTTTTCGTCCAGTTCCTCTTCCTTCTTCTTGCCGGTTAGACCCACTATCTTCAAAAAACCCTTCGGATAAGCCAGGTCCTTTATAAGGTCCGAGAATCCCTGTATGCGTTCGGGGTCCTCCGCGGGAACCAAGAGATTCGCCTTCCAGGTCCGCTCCTTTGAAACGGTGAGCTCATTGACCTTTTTCGCGGCCCATTCGGCAACGGCCACCAGCAACCCGCTGCGAACGTCCCCGTAAGGCGCCCTGAGGTGCTTTCTGATAAGAAGCATGTGTATTACCAAAACCGCTCCGACCGCCACGAAACCAAAAACAGGATTGATTATGAACATCACCGTCACGCACCCCAAAGCGCCTATTAAAGGCACAAATCTCGGTACTTTGAAAAGCGGACGGAAACTCACCAGCCCGAGGCGCTGCTCTATAAGTACGACCACGTTGATCATAGCGTATGTTATAAGAAAGAACATCGTTATAAGAGGCGCTATCGCGTTAAGGTTCCTTAATAGAAGACTCCCCAAGACTATGCCCCCGGTAAGGAAAAGCGCGTTGCGCGGCTCCCCTTTTTTCGTGCGCGCGGCGAACCATTTGCCGGCTGGTATGATATCGCGCGAGCCCAGAGCCTGGAGTATGCGAGGAGATCCTACCATCGAGGAAAGCGCCGAAGAGAACGTAGCTCCTAGAAGACCTGCTATAACGAGGGGACCCCAGGCAGCCATATCTATCATTACCGTATAATTACGCATCAAGGTATCGGTGGGCGCAGAACGAGCCAGCCAGTATGCCAGAAGAAGATATATTACAAGGCTCAGCCCTATCGCGCCCAGGGTCCCCAGGGGAATGCTCCTTCTGGGGTTTTTTAGTTCCCCGGACATATTCGCCCCGGCCATTATCCCTGTTGATGCGGGAAAGAACACGGCGAAGACCGCCCAGAAAGTGGTGCCGCTGAATCCGGTCTCGGGAGAACCAGCGAACCGGCCCCACCACTGGACAGGATATTGCATCGAACCCCTGACTGCGGATGCGCCTATCGATACCAAAGAGACGATTATCGCCGCGAGTATAAGGTACTGTATCTTGAACGCCAACCCGGCGCTTATGAAAGCAATGATAAAAAGGATCAAAAAGACTGCTATATCAATGACAAGCGGAGAATGTCCCGGGAACATCCAGAGCCATCCGGACCTGAAACCGAATATGTACATGGTCACCGCGAGGGCCTGTGCCAGATACAAGGGTATCCCGACACTTCCGCCCACCTCCAGACCCAGCGACTGGGAGATGACCGAAAATGCTCCTCCCGCACCGATCTTGATGTTGGTCGTGACCGAGGAAAGCGATAGCCCAGTGCAGGCGGTAATACTGAAAGACAGGATTATGATCAGCCACGCGCCAGCAAGTCCCGCATTACCGACAACCCACCCCTCCCTGAGATACATGATAACACCAAGGATGGTCAAAAGCGTAGGTATGAAAACGCCGCTCGCGGTGCCGAAAAGCACGGGCTTTTCGCGTTCTTTTTTCTCTACTTCCTCTTGCAGTGATTCCTGCCCCTTGGGTCGGGTTATTTTCTGGTCCTCTTGGTCAGCGTTCACCTGTTCAACCTCCGTTCAACCGGTCGATCTCGTAAAATATTGAATTGTTCTTATTTTGCCAGATATAGTATTTTCTTATAATCGTTTATATCCACTTTCTATTGACTTTTTTCCACTTTTAGCCTGCTTCTTGTACGGTTCGGCCCGTCCGGAAAAAAGTCAATAAAAAGAAGAAAATGATTCTTCTTTTTCCGCGATGACTGCTATATACTTACTTTTATGAATAACTCCGCGAATGTTTTTCGTAAATATATCTATCTACTGGTCACTGTCTTCTGCCTGATGTCTTTATGCCTTCCCGTTTCGGCCGCGGATAAGCTGGACGGTATTTCCCTTCCTCCCGGATTCCGAATAGAATATTTCGCGAAGAACGTGCCGGGTGCCCGGTCTCTTGCCCGCGGAAGCGAGGGCACTATTTTCGTCGGCACCAGGGATGAAGGAAAGGTTTACGCCATACCCGGTCCGGATAATAACACCGGGGGCGCTTCCGTCATCACCATAGCGAAAGGGCTCAACATGCCTAACGGCATGGCCTTTTACAAGAAAGACCTTTATGTCGCCCAGATCGGCGAGGTAACGAGATATACCGACATAGAGAACCGGCTGAATAACATACCTGATGCGGAAGTCGTGAACGATTCATTCCCCACCACCAGATGGCACGGATGGAAATACATCGCTTTCGGTCCCGACGGCAAGCTCTATGTCCCCGTGGGAGCACCCTGCAACGTCTGTGAGCCCGATAACAGGATCTACGCTTCCATAACCAGGATGAACCCCGACGGTTCGGAACTTGAGATATTCGCCGAGGGTGTACGCAATACGGTGGGTTTCGACTGGCACCCGGTGACCGGAGAGCTATGGTTCACCGATAACGGCAGGGACTGGATGGGCGATAATCTACCGCCGGACGAACTGAACCGCGCATACGAAAAAGCCCTGCATTTCGGCTTTCCCTATTGTCACGGTCAGAATATTCCCGACCCGAGTTTTGGCGGGCTTAGACCCTGTTCGGAATTCGTCCCGCCCGTCCAGGAGCTGGGACCCCATGTGGCGGCACTGGGCATGAAGTTCTATACCGGAAGGATGTTCCCCGAAGAATACAAAAACCAGATATTCATCGCCGAACACGGGTCATGGAATAGAAGCGTCCCCATAGGGTACCGTGTAATGCTGGTGCGGCTGGAAGGCGATAAAGCGGTAAGCTATGAGGTTTTCGCCGAGGGGTGGCTCACAAAAGAAGGTGCATGGGGAAGACCGGTCGATATACTGCTCCTTCCGGACGGGTCCATGCTCGTCTCGGACGACAAAAATGGCGCCATATACCGTATAACCTACGAAAAAGAGGTGCGATAGATTGAAATACTCCTGGATCATCAGATCGGTCAAGCTCAGAACGGTGCTTTTCAAGCTCCTTCCCCTGCTCAAACTGTACGGCCTGATCTGTCTGGCGCCAGTGGCGGTATCGCTTATTTACGGGGAATATGTCCATACTCTTATATTCGCTGTCACGGCCGTGATTGCGTTCCTCGTGGGCCGCTTCTTCCAGAAAGACCGTGAAGGCAGCATAAACGTCCCGGAAGGGCTCATCATAACGGCCCTTTCTTACATTATGTTCTCCCTGCTGGGCGCACTCGGGTTCCTGCCGGTAACATCTTTCATTAACGGTTTTTTTGAATCAATGTCAGGCTTTACGACGACCGGCCTCACCCTCTTCGACCCGGAAACACTGCCCAGGACCCTGGTCTTTTTCAGGTCCTATTCACAGTGGATAGGCGGGGCCGGAATCGTAATACTTTCTCTTGCGGTACTGATAGTGCCCCCTAGGAGCAGTTTGCGCATGTTCCTTTCCGAGGGGAAGAAGGACGATGCCATAGGCAATATAAAATCGTTAACTTTGCTCATACTCAAAGTTTACGGTACATTTACGGTTATAGGTGCGGGGCTTTTTTACCTCAGCGGAATGGGCATTTTCGATTCAGTGGTCCATGTCCTCTCCTGCATATCGACCGGCGGATTCTCCTCTTACGGAAAAAGCCTTGCCGCATACGGCGGCGTGACCAGGATATCATTCATACTCATAATGTTTCTCGGGGCGGTTAACTTCGCCTCTTATTACCTCTTGCGCAAGAAGACCGGGATCCGGAAGTTCTACGCCGAACCCCAGTTAAGATATCTTTTGTCGGTTATTTTCATATCCGCGCTGATCTATCTTTGTTTTTACGGCTGGGATACGCAGAAGACCCTCTTGTGTCTCTTCCACTCGACCTCGGCCTCCACGACGACCGGATTCATCGTTTCTACACCCGGAGAGTGGCCGGGCGGGGTCAAGCTCTTAAGCGCCCTGCAGATGATCATCGGCGGAGGCGACGGCTCCACCGCCGGAGGCATAAAGGTTTTCCGGTTCGTTATTATCATCTATCTTGTCAGGTGGCTCATACGAGGTCTTCTACTTCCCCGGAAAGCTAAGGTTCCCCTGAAATACGCGGACAGGATAATCGACAATGAATCCATAAAGAGAATAATGGGCTTTTTCGCGCTTTATCTCATGGTACTCACGATATCCACCGTCATAATATCGCTTTTCGGTTATGATCCTTCGGATTCATTTTTCGAGAGCGCGTCCTCACTGGGTACCGTGGGGCTTTCCAGCGGGATAACTTCCATGGCCCTGCCCCCTTTTCTTAAGCTGGTTCTTATCTTCAACATGTGGGCGGGCAGGCTGGAAATACTGCCTGTACTTGTTATTTTTAATCCCTTTATCTGGCGTAAAAAGGAGGCATAAATGAAAATAATAATAGTTGGATTGGGAGAGACCGGGAGCAAACTCGCCGAAATACTCACCGAAAAGAAAGAGACTTCGCTCGTTCTAATAGATCAGGATGAAAAACGCACCGAGGAGGTTTCCGAGACGCTCGACGCCGTCGTTCTGACCGGGGACGGCAGCGACCCCGAGGTCCTCAAGGAGGCTGCGATAGAAGAAGCCGACGCCCTGGTGGCGACCACGAACCAGGATGCCATCAATACGGTCATAGCCATGGTCGGGGCCCAGCGCAAGGTCAAGAAGATAATCGTCAAATTAAAAAGCCTGAGCCTGAGGTCCGCGTGTGAAGAGATCGGGGATGTCAAGATAATCTCCCCTCACATATCGGCGGCACGGGAGATAATGCAGCTTCTACAGGAGAGCAAGGAAGAGGATATCTCCAACATTATCGGCGGAAAGTTCCTTCTCGAGACGGTGGATACGGAGAATAATACCGGTAAAAAGATACTTGAGCTGGAACTTCCCGAGCAAGCTCTCATCTTAGCGGTAACCCGGGGGAATGAAGTGCTTTTCCCGAAAAAGAACACCGTACTCGAAGAGGGGGACTCAATAGCGGTGCTTTCCGAGGACAGGAAAACACAGGATAAGGTAAAGGCTCTGTTCGCTAAATGATCCCGAAAGCGAACGGTGCGTCACTCACTCGAATGGCCGTGCTGTATGAGACAACTCTGATCCGCATCAGAGCAGAAAACGACACTCCTTATTCTGTATCAGACTTATGCCGACTGAAGTAAGGCGATAGGGCTCAGGCCAGGTTATTCCTCTTATAAATCGAGCGCTTTTTTCAGTTTTTCCTCGTCAAACCCGGTGATGATCTCGTTGTCCACTTCTATGACCGGCACGCCCATCTGCCCGGATTTATCCATCATCTCTTCGGCCTTGGCCTGGTCGGACGTAACATCGTAATCCTCGAAGTCTATATCATTCTCTTGGAGGAATTTCTTTGTTCTCTGGCAGTGCGGACAGGTCGGACTGCTGTAAACTTTGACTACAGGCATATTTGCTTCTCCCCGTTTCTTTTACATTGTTATTTTTTCGATCCGGCCACTATTCTTTCGGCTTCGTACCAATCCGCCTGATCATTGCCGTGCTGGTAGCCTCTCGAAGCGTAAAGTTCATAAGCTTTTTTCTCTATCATCTTCTGTTTTTTCTTTCCGGTGGGACTCTTTTTCTTCGTGGTCCTTTTTTTCGAGGGACTTTTAGCTTTTTTAACGGTCTTTCTTTTTTCAGCCATTTCTGCTCCTTTTATCCTTTTCTTTTTCGTCCGGGCCGCCGATGCTTCCCGAAGACATCCATTTTTCCAGATGTTTGTTGATAAGTTCTTTAAAGCCCGGAGAACTTCTGCCGAGCTCACGAGTGATACTGTGTTCCATCAATTCCTTATACAGCTCTTCTTTCATGGTCATCTCGTCTTTTTCCGTAAGCTCCGATATCTTGTGTTGAGGAGTTTCGACGATGTTGCTCCTGGCGATACTGAAAACCTCGCCTGTATCGGTAACTCTTGCGATCTCGGCCTGCCACCTGCCTCCAGCTCTTCCGGTATGTACGTACCGACTCCTGTCGTGGTCCATCAGGTTATACTGGATGAGGGGTCCAGTAGCATCTTCACTTGAAGGCTCGAAAACCCTGAGCGATCTTTTTGAGGAATTGAATCCCCTGCGGCGTATCTCATCCTTTATACTTTCTTCCATGGCGGCGGAGATTTCCCAGTATGCGAAAAGCGTCCAGGGATCCCTCACCATGATCACTAATTTGTTGTCACCATAGTCTTCGGGTATGCTCCAGTCAGCACTTGATGCCCCCATCCGGCGTACTTTTTCCGACTCCCTCGGCTTGAACCTGTCAAGATAGCTCTCATTCGCCATAAATAACCCCCGCACATGCAGCCACAGGAGAAGTCACATCCTGGCCAGTTTGTTATAGATCAACCCGAAAACAGCCATCCCTACTCCTGCATCCACGAACCCGTACAAAGCTCCTATGATACTTCCAACAGGCGTAACCGTATATCCTATATAATAGGATTTGGCTATCTGAGCCGCCACGTTGCTTCCGTATCCGAGGATACCCAGCCAGGTAAGGATAAAAATACTCGCGCCCCAGAGAATTCCTCCGGCCAGAGCCAGTGCTTTCACGTCAAGTTTCATTTTTAACCTCCCGCGTTTAATGTAACATATACCGTTGATATTCTATTTTTATTGTGTAATATCCGGCGTTTATTCGCAATCGGATATATCCACTTTCTATTGACTTTTTTCCACCTGTCCGGCCGGGGGGCTTTTATATCTAAAATTGTTTATGTATACTTATTTACCGGAGGTAAAAAATGATAGCCCTTTTCACCTTATTCGCAGTGATCATTCTTTCCATTACCGTTATACGGATAGGAGCGGCGGCTCTTGAGCTTACGGGCCTGTCCGATGAAGTGGCCTCCTTCCAGGCTCAATCGGCCTTCTCCGGGGCGGGGTTCACTACTACCGAAGCCGAAAGCGTGCTTAAAAACCCTGTTCGAAGGCGTATCATAAGGATACTGATACTTCTGGGAAGCGCCGGTATGACTTCATCCATCGCGACCTTTATACTCACCTTCGTGGGACAGTCCGGCGAGAACATCGCAAAACGCGCCGGCATACTGGCCCTCGGGCTGTTACTGATCTTCTTCCTGACGCGTTCGCGACTTTTATACTGGGGGATGAAAAAGATCATAAAGAGGTTCCTCCAGAGATACACGCGCCTTCGGATATACGATTACCGCGAAATACTTGGCTTGAGCAAGGGTTACAACATCTGCCAGATCAACGTAAAACCGGACAGCTGGATGGTGGGTAAACCCCTGGAAGAACTTGACCTTGACAGTGAGGGCATATTGATCCTTTCAATAACGCGAAGAGAGAACGGGGATCTCAAGTTCGTCGGAGTGCCGGAAAAAGGCACCGTGATACGCGCGGGGGATCTTCTTACCTGTTACGGACGCGGTGACGCCAGCAAGAAACTCTCCCAGCGCAACAAGGGACCCGAAGGCGATGAGGAACACCGAGAAGAGGTCGAAGAAGAAAAAAAGCTTTCCGACGAACGCAAGAAACAGGAGGGCTACTCCTAATTGATATCAACCTGAAGTTCCCAGGATATCCCTGAGAAAAGCTTCAGCCATATCCCAGTATCTGACCAGAACTGTCACGAAAAGAGCCGCAAGAACGGGTACGGCCACCGACCAGGATATCTTCGCCTTGCGCGAAAAACTCTCGCTCTGCCAGAGAAGCGGCAGGGCGTTGAAGCCAGTGGTCAGTAAAAGCACCACGACGTACCACCTGGTATCCGAACTCAGGGTGTTCTTTCCGTATTTTGCCAGCTGGTAGCTTTCAATGAAAGGCGCAAGAAAGGTGAATATGTATATATTAACGGCCAGAAGCTTCATCAGGTACGATCCGGAAAGGAAAAAAGCCAGGAATATTCCGGCATCGATAACAAAAAGCGCGATGACCCTTTTCCAGCGTCCCATATCCAAATAAAGCAGGGATAGCCCCGGTATCACCGAAAGCAGGCCCGCGATCCAGACAGATTTTCTTTTTATCGAAGAGTCAATGTTCACGTGTAAAGGTTCATTACTTTAGATAGACCTGTTTGAATTCTACCTCGTATTTCTCGCCCTTCTTTTTGAGCATCTCCGTGAATTCCTCCAGGCACATCCTGTAGGGAAGAAAGTATCTCGTTTTTATCTTTTTCCTCAGGTCTTTGTAGTATTTAATGAAAGAACCCAGATCGAAGGGATACAGGTCCCCGTCTATCCCCAGAAAATCGGATTTGGCCGCTGTATTCTTCATGAACTTCTTCCAATCCTTGAGCGGAACAAGTCCTATGCCTTCGACAGCATTTGACATTATCATGACATACAACTCTTTAACACCCGTCTTCTGTCCCATGTAGCGGCGAAGCATGTCGAAGGAGGTCTGGGTGTTGAACGCCATCCAGAACGGTATTGAACCCGTTCTAGCGGCAAGCAGGGGCTCAAGAAGCGCAAAGCATTCCACCAGGTACCTTTCGTCGTCAATACCGTTATTTTTATACCATTGTCTGGTCATGTCCGCGGCAAGGGGTCCCATGATATCCGGGTGGCGATACCGTATACGCCTGACTTTATAGCCTTTTTCTCTGGCCAGTTCCTTGATATCCGCATCCAGACTCTTGTCATATCCCCACTCGGCCTCCGGAACGTCCTCAAGAGGGCTCGGAACATCCCATTTTTTTCGTTCTGAGCCTTCTTTTTCAAGGAACTTCTTGACCCTGGTGCTCCCCTCGGCGTATTCCTTGCCGCTGACATCCCCCAGGCCGCCCGTCTGGAAATAATGCAGATTATCGACCTTGTGGGCGGGCCATGTGTAATCGCAATCGGAGATTATAACCGTTCCTCCCGGCAGGAGGGTATCTTCAATGTATTTTTCAAGATGTCCTCCCAGCTTCAACCTCTTTATCCTGAAATACCCCATGTTGGTTATCATTATCCTGTCCTGGATGGGATCATGCATCTGGTGCAGCCTGAACCCGGGAAGGCGTTTTTTAAGGACCTCAGCGGGCTTTTTGCCCCATTCCATGTCCTTGATTATCTCATCCGGATCCATCGTGCGTTTCACCGCGACAAGCACGGTCTGCGGTATCCAGGGCACTCCCAGCATCGAGCACAGATGTATCAGAGCTCCGTTGGCCGAGCCTATCACAACAGCCGGGTATTTGCGCCGGGGATAGGCGTCAATTATCCATTTCGAAATATCCTCGTCGGTCACCTTCTTAAGGAACCGGGTGCTCACCGCCTCGGAAACTCCTCCTACCCTGTAACCCGATTTTCTCAGGGCCAAGGGCGTCAGATTGATCACGTCCCCCAGAAGGCTGGGGAGTTTCGGAGGTAATCCCACAGCCTCGTCCCTTCCAAAGAGATAGTTGCCCAGCGAAAAGAGCATTGATGAGGACGAATCGAACTCGGGTATGAATTCATGGTGTTTTTTGTTCTTTTTCATAATGTTTCCCTTAATTTTATCACTATCTTTGGAGCTTTCCTGCAAGCTCTGCGAAAGTCAGACCTTGCGCTCCCGAGGAAAACATTTCCTCGATGGCCTCCCTTGAGCTTTGCTCCTCGACGCCTTTTTCCGCATCGGTCAATAGATATGTCCTGTACCCTTCCTTCAGGGCGTCAATAACAGTATGCCTGATGCAGTGATCTGTCGCAACCCCTCCGACAAAAACCTCTTCCACCGAAAGGTCCTCCAGGACATCGACAAGGCTCCTGCCGGCCTTATCCTCTCCCAGGAAAGCCGAATAGCTGTCTTTTGCCGGGTCCATGCCCTTGGATATTATAATGGCATCCTCCGGAAGTTCAAGTTCAGGATGGAACATGGCGCCCTTTGTGTTCCGGACGCAATGCTGGGGCCAGTCCCCACCATATTCGTTAAAGTGCTCCGTCCGTTTGGGATGCCAGTCACGCGAAGCAAGGACAGGCATCTGAGCGGACGAAAAGGCCTTGATATAAGCGTTGAGGACCGGGATTATTTTATCGGCTCCCGGTACCGCCAGCTTTCCTCCCGGTGAAAAGTCGTTCTGCATGTCGACTATTATGAGCGCCTTCTCCTTTGCCATATCAAGCCTCCCTTTTTACATCTCCGGTGCGGATCTGCTTGTGCCTGTCCCTGTAAAAATTAAATCTTGCAGAGTCGCCCGTTAGTGGTAATAATGATTATATATCATCCACGGGGGTCGTCATCAACCGTTTGTTTCCGTTTTTTATTGACCAGTCTCCACCTCCCTCTGGTGGGACCCAAAAATTATGTAACGATGAGGCCTGACATAGATAAATTCATTCAGAGATTGCAAAACTTTCCCCGGCCCCTGAGAGAGCGCGCCTTCAATCCATGGAAGAATTTTGATGAATTCAATGACACTAGCAAGCGTTCCCCGGCCGTACGGCGCCGGCAGCTGGGAGAATATCTCCGGCTACGCATCGGAAAAGCAAGGTTCTGCATAATAGGTGAAGCTGTCGGATACCAGGGAGGCCACTTCAGCGGCATACCCATGACCTCCGAGCGCATACTACTGGGATATCACAAAGCCGATGGCATCGACCCGGAAGATATCCTGGGCGGAATGGAACCCCGTCAAACGAGCCGGAAAGAATTGAAACCAAAAGGGTTCTCCGAACCCACCGCGACCATCGTATGGCGCGAACTGGCTTCATCGGGATTTTCCGCGTTTTCCTTCGTGCTCTGGAACGCGTTCGCCTGGCATCCCTACCATCCTGAACGGGGACTCCTCAGCAACCGTACCCCCGGAAAGAAGGAGCTCGATGAAAGCATGCCGGTACTTGAATGCTTCCTCAAGATGTTCCCCGAAGCGGAAATAATCTCACTTGGACGCTCCGCGCGTTCCCAGATGGATAAGACCGCCCGTGAACACACCTCCCTGCGCCATCCCGCCCAGGGAGGCGCCGGAGTTTTCCGGAGAGAATTCAGAAAGGTGCTCTCCTCGGCGTGACCGGTGTTCCCGGCGGCAAGCATCCGGCAAAGAAACCTTACTTTATACGTTCTCCCGAACTCGTGAAAAAATACATCTTTTCGGGATCGATCCGAAAACGCACTTTCTCTCCGTCTTTTACCGGGTCTCCGATAAGCGCCCTTATTTCCAGACCATCTTCTACTTTCATGTATGTAAGGTACTCCTCGCCGGATAACTCGCTGAATTCCACTATGGCTTCCACTCCCGATCCGGCAAGATCGATATGTGCGGGACGCAGACCGAGATAAACCTCCTCGCCTTCTTTTGAGGCAAGTTTCTCCGGATGCTTGCCGGTGATATCCAGAGAGAAGCGGCCCCTCTCAAAACGAAGCCCCTCCCCGGAGTTTATCGTCCCCTTTACGATGTTCATGGGAGGAGTGCCGATGAACCTCGCCACGAAAAGGTTCTCCGGTTCGTTATACAGGGTATACGGGTTCGCCTGCTGCTGGATGAGCGAATCCTTTATCACCACTATATCATCCCCGAGAGCAAGTGCTTCACTCTGGTCATGGGTGACATAGAGGGAGGTTATCTCAAGTTCGTTCTGAAGGCGCAGGAACTCTTTCCTTACCTCGATACGCAGCCTCGCGTCCAGGTTCGATAACGGCTCATCGAACAGGAATAGGCGCGGATCGCGCACGATGGCCCTTCCCGTGGCCACGCGCTGCCTCTGCCCTCCCGAGAGCTGTCGGGGATAAGAATCAAGCTTATCCTCGATGGACAGTATCCTGCTGGTCTGGCGGACCTTTTTATCGATATCATCCGAAGATGCGTTCCGGGCCCTGAGTCCGAAAGCCAGATTTTCGTATACCGAAAGATGGGGATAGAGCGCATAATTCTGGAAAACCATTGCTATATCCCTCTTGTGAGGCGCCATATGGGTAACATCCTCCCCTTCCAGAAATATACTTCCGGTATCCGGCCTTTCCAGGCCGGCCACGATATTAAGCAAAGTTGACTTGCCGCATCCTGAAGGTCCGAGGATAACACAGAAAGACCTTCGCCTGACATCAAGGTTGATGTTCTTGAGGACTTCGTTGGCGCCGAATTTTTTGGATATATCTTTTATCTGCAAATACGCCATGAGCCTGATCTACCCCTTCACTGAACCGGAAAGATATCCGGGCTTAATATACTTCTGAATAAAAAGAGTGATCACGAGTACCGGTATGGTTATGATAACAGCATAAGTGGATGAATAAAAGATATTTCCCCGGGACACATAATAGTATACCTTAAGCGGCATGGTCGGCCGGGAGAGCGTGAGATATGAAGCATAAATAAATTCGTCCCATGAAAGCAGAAAAGAGAAAAGCCCCGCTACCGCGATACCCGTCTTGGAAAGCGGCAGGACCACTCTAACCACGCTCTGGAAGCGGGAATACCCGTCCATGCGAGCCTGCTTCTCCAGGTCCTCCGGAAAAGCGGCAAACACACCTACAAGTATAAAACAGCTCACCGGCAGTATGCGTATAAGATGTGCCAGAACAAGTCCCGGAACAGTATCAAAAAGCCCCATTTTTATGAAAGTTGTGGATATGGGAAGAGCGATACTGACCTCGGGGATCATTCTGGTAACGAAAATGGCGACGATGAACAGGTACCTCGCTCTGTAATTGAGTCGCGCTATGGCGTAAGCCGCGGGCGTAGCTATCACGAGGCTTGCCGCCGCGGCGGCGAGTGCGGTGACCAGGCTCTTGCGCAGAGGCTGGTAGAACGCCTCTCCCGAGGTGAAGACCGCCCTGAAATGTTCCCAGGTAAGATCATGCACCAGATACGGCGGGTGTTTCTGGAAGATCTCCCCGGGAGTGCTCAGAGCTATTTTCCCCATAACATACAATGGGAATAAAAACAGGAGGATTATCACGATGGAAATCCCCCATAAAGCTATGGTCCTTGCCCGTAGATTCATCCTTCAGTTCTCTCCTCCCTGATCACTATGTCGGCTGCAGCCCCTTTCTTCCCACTGTGCGGATATAAGCTATTACCGCCAGCATTATCAGAACGAACAAGATCACGCTGCTGGCGGCGGAAAGGTTGTAATTATTGTACTCGGAGTATTCCAGATAAGCGTAAGTGCCGACCACCTTGAGGTTCTCGCCCATAAGTACCAGCACCAGGGAAAATATCCGGAAGGCATCTATACCCCTTATGATGATAGCCGCCGTCAAAGAAGGAAGCAGTAGAGGCAGGGTTATACGCCGGAAAATATAGAAAGTACCCGCCCCGTCCATGCGCGCCGAGCTGTAGAGCTGCCTGTCTATAGATTGCAGCCCCGCAAGGAGTATGAGCATGACAAGAGGCGTCACTTTCCAGCTGTCAGCTATCATTATCGTGAACATGCTTTTAAACCCTCCCCCCAGCCAGACCACCGATCCCCTTAAAAGGCCGATATCCGCAAGGATTCGGTTGACCCATCCTGATGTTGAAAAGAGATAGCTCATCATGACCGCCGAGACCACCGTCGGTATGGCGAGGGGCAGCATGAACATGGATTTGACCGGACCGCTCCCCTTTTTTAGGGCCGAGAGGACAAGCGCCATGCAGAGGCCAGCCGCCACCTCGATCAGAAGTGAACCGACAGCTATTATAACGGTGTTCAGCAAAGCCGAACGGAACTCCTCCTGGCGCATGAGAGTGGCGTAATTCGAAAGGGAGAACTTCCCGCTGACGGGATCGGCCAGGCTCATCATGAAAACTTTGATGATAGGCACCAGCGTGAACACCAATAGATACAAGACCAGTGGTATAAGACAGAATACGATGAACCTGTTTTGCCTTTGAAATATCCTATCCATCATTGGTAGAGCTTTTTGTCCTTTTCCAGTTTCATCTTGTAGTCGTTTAGCGTACCGCGAACATCCGCCCCGTCCATTACTATATCATTGAAGGCTCTTACGATATATTTCTTGTAAGCGGGCCACCAGGGCACGTTCTCGCGGAATACACCCTTCTGGAGGGCCTTTTTAACCGAGTCAAAGTGCCCCCTTTGCCATTCCGGAACCCCGGTATAGGCATCCTCCCTTATCGAAGGCCAGCCCAGCTTCGAAACGAGTATCTGCTGTATATCCCTGCGTTGAGTGAACGCGATGAATTCCAGCGCCCTCCCCTTGTTACGGGCATTGGCCGGTATGCCGAAAACATCCCCGCCTATGACATGCTTCTCTCCGGCCGGCCCTGACCATCCGCTGTAGGTGTCTATGAAATCCAGCCCGTAATCCTCCACGAGAATGAGAACCCCGAAGGGCCAGTTCGAAGCCAGATAAGCTTCCTGTCTGGCAAGTATTGTATTGACGGTATCCCATTTCGCGCGCTTTGATTCCGGGGAAAGATACGGTTTCAGCCTCTGCAGAAATGAAAAGGCCCGTATGCAGCCCCCGTCATTGAACGCGTAAGGATCGCCCCCCGCCTGAAGGATGAACTCATATATCTGGGTGGCTGTGGCGTTACCCCCGTATGCCTTCATGACCACTCTTCCCACGCCTTCTTTTTCCTTGAAGATGCGCGCGACCCGGTAAAGCTCCTCCCAGGTCCTGGGCTTTTCCAGTCCGTAACGCTCAAAGGCTTCTTTGTTTATGTAAGTTATCTGCACGTTCGGCCTGAAAGGCATGAAAAAAAGTTTCCCGCCAAAGGTGCAGGCCCGGACAAGATTGGGAAGCACCTCGGGAGGGATATCCTTTCTGTGATCGGAGATATCCCATACCAGGTCCTGCGTTACCAGGGGCGCTAAGCTCATGTTATCCTGGGCGAAGAGGTCGATCTCGGATTTTCCCGCTTTCTGGAGCGCCCTGAGTTTGGTGGCAAGCTCACCGGACTCGATCTGGTAAGCTCTGACCTTTATCCCGGTCTCTTTTTCAAAACGCGAGAATACCTCGCGCCGAATAACCTCCCATTCTTTCTCCGCCAGGCTCATGGCAACAGTTAGATTCTCACCCGACTGACGGATGCACCCGGAAACAAGAGAAATTGAACAGATAAGAAAGATAATTCCAAGAACCGTATTTTTACCGCGGATCATCAAACTCCACCTTTTTATTCCATTGGATGAGTCCGAACTGAAAAGGATTTTATGTCCCGGACCCTGTGCGCTGTTTTTCTTTCTCTTTGCGTATCAGCTCCTGCTTAAGGTCAAAAAGCTTCGGTGTGAGCGAGACGTGGTAACGATGTGGGTTTACAAGGCGCTTGACCCCCGGGTCAAGCCGTTTTATATCCTCGTCCCTGCGCTTGCGTATATCCTCGATTTTCGGAAGATCAATAGCGATCTTTCCTTCTTTCATCACATCCGCCAGAAGGGGTTCTATCTCGCTCACCTCGTCCCTGCTCAGGGTGCGTTTTTCCCCGGGGTCTATCGGGTGTCTCAGCTGGAGGGTCCCGTACTCACGCGCGTCCTCGTCACAAAGTCCCAAAAGGTCACTGGTAGCGATGTTACGTCTGTCATAGATGCGCCAGACATTCTTGCAACTGGGGTTGATGATCTTATTCACCGATTCTGAAAGTTTTATCGCCGGGGCCCAGCTTCCGTTGTTACTGATAGCGGTGAGCTTATATACCCCGTCCAGGGCCGCATCCCCTTTTGAAGTTATCAGGCGCGTGCCCACCCCGTAAACCAGTCGTTCTATAAGGTTATTAGCATCGACACCGTAGCGCCCGGCTTCTTTCCTGATCTGGGTTAAGATCTGCCATATGACCATCTCATCAAGCTTGTTCGAAAGAACGATAGATGTTCCGCCGAACCCGGCTTTATCGAGCATTTTTACCGACTGTATCGCCAGGTAGGCAAGATCCCCCGAATCCAGTCTTATCCCGACAGGTTCATGCCCCTGTTTGCGCAGCTTCTCGAATACCTTGATGGCGTTGGGAACGCCGCTTTTGAGCGTATCGACCGTATCCACCAGAAGCAGACAGTCATCCGGATAAACTTCCGCATACGCCATGAACGCTTCCAGCTCGCCCTCGCCCGCCGCCATGAAGGCCTGAACCATGCTGTGGGCATGCGTCCCTTTTGGCGGGTACCCCAGATAATAGGAGATGCCCGTGTTCGAACTGAACTGGGCACCGCCTATCAATGCCGCGCGCGCGCCCGCGTTGGCTCCCTTGTCCTGGCCCCGCCGCAAGCCGAAATCTATAACCATGCCCCCCATGGCCGCTTCCCTGACCCGGCTTGCCTTTGTAGCTATGAGCGTCTGGTAGTTCAAGTGGTTGAGAAGTGAAGATTCAAGAACTTGGGCCATGGCGAAAGGGCCCCTCACGACCGCAAGAGGCACATTGGGATGGACCACCCTGCCCTCGGGTATGGCACGTATGGAAATACCCGAAAAATCACCGTTCTTCGCCAGCCATTCAAGGAAGTCTTCCCTGAAGAGGCCTCTGCCAGAACGGCCTTTCTGGCCCCGCAAATAGCCTATCTCTTCTTCGCCGAAACGGGCCTTCTCCATCCATTCCAGAAGCCACTCAAGCCCGGCGTTAATGCAATAACCACCCGGCTGAGAGTCATACCCGGGGTAGTTCCTGAAGAAATATTCGAACTCTACATCCATCTGGTGCATGCCCATGCTGTAATAGAGCTGGGCCATGGTCAGCTGGTAAAAATCCGTGTACAGTATGCCTTCTGTTATTTTTTTTCTCGTCTTTTCCATCTCCAGTCCCCGCAAAAGATATTACCGGAAAGGATGCGGGCTCCTCACAGATAATATACCCGGGAATTACCGTAATACAAACTTTGGCCTCAGGGTTTTTCCGGTTTTTCTATTTCCCTTCTTTTCAGTTCTTCCTCCACCATCCTCTCTATCGCGAACCACTCGGACGGGTTCTCACCGGGCATGTGGCCGGTATCCTGGAACTGCTCGTTCGCCTTTTCTTCCAGCATTTGCCTTATACTGCTTTTGCTGATATTGCGCCTTTCATGCCTGGCGTATTTCTTGCCGAGTCTGGCATGTATCCTTTCGGCGGCTACTTCAGAAGGCGTTTTCCCGGACCTGCCGGGGTTTTTTTCATTCTGCGGTCTGTTCGTTCTTTTTGACCTTGCCGTCATTTTTACCTCCGGATGTTCTTTGCCTTATGGCTTTTAAGTTTTCCTTCAGCTCCTCGAGAGCCTGCGCCGCGGAACGGAAATCCTCCTCGGCCATGTGATCCAGGTATTCGGTGAAAGCCGTATCCGCCCTTCGTGAAAGTTCCCTGAGAGAGATTCCACCGGGCGTTTTCACCGGTTCCGGGATTATATCTCCCGGCTTCTCATCTTTTATTAGACGCTCAAGCGCCTGGGAAAAAGTCTTGCCGTAAGCCAGCTTGTCGTTCTGCATGAGGACCACGAGCCTGAGCTCGGGGTATGCCGCGGTCTCAGCCCTGAGATATATGGGTTCGACATAGAGTATCTTATCCTCTATGGGTATGGCCAGCACGTTACCGCGGATAACACTTGATCCGCGCTGGTCCCATAACGTGAGCTGCCCGGAAAGCGTCCTGTCCTGGTCTATCTTTGTCTCGACCTGCTGCGTGCCAAGGACCCTTTTCTCCTTGGGGAATTTGTAGGCGAGGAACCTTCCGTAATTTTCACCGTCGCACATCCCGGCTATCCACCCGATAAGGACCTGTCTGTTCTTAGGTGTGAAGGGCAGTATGAGCGTGAACTCTATCTCGCCGGATCCCGGGGGCTTCCACATGATGTAATACGGCTCAACGTTCTGAACTCTGTTATAGTATTTTTCAGTAGCCCTGACCCACAGATCCTCCTGGTTGTAGAATACTTCCGGATCGGTCATATGGTACTTGGTGTAGACAAGACCCTGAGCGAGGAGCATCCCCGCCGGGTATCTTATGTGACGACGAAGGGCCTCGGGCATCTGCTCTTTCTTCTTCAGAAGTCCGGGGAAGATGCTGTCCCAGACCTTTATCACCGCATCATCCTCATCGAAGACGTACAGGTCAGTATCCCCGTTATAGGCGTCCACGACCACTTTGACGGAATTACGCAGGTAATTTATCCGGTCAAGGTAAGCGCCTGTTTTGGTATAACGGTCCTCCCGGGAGATCCCCGGCAGGTTCTCCTCGGCTTTAGTGAGATACGGCTCGCTGTAGGGAAAATATTTCGAATAGGTGTAAGCGTCCAATATCCAGTAAAGCTTTCCTTCGGAAAGAACTATATAAGGGTCCTTATCCATGGAAAGAAAAGGGGCCAGGACCATCACCCTTTCGGCTACGTCCCTGTGGTACATTACACGGCTGCCCTTATCCGGATATGCCGAGAGAAAGAACCTGGTGCCGCCGAACCTCCATCCTAAAAGGAACTTGTCCCAGAGGTTGCGTATCTCGACCCCGCCTGTACCCTTATAATGGACATATATGTTTTTGTCCCCCCGGGGGTAATCGAACTCCTTTTCGCTGGAATTAACCACTACGTACGAATCGGTGAGCTCTCCGTAGTATATTTCAGGCCTTTCCACTTCCAGTTCGGTGAACCTGCTGACCGGGGGTATATCCTTTATCAGAAGGTCAGGCAGCCCTTCGGGAGTGAATTCGTTAACCGCTGTCATGGTTATCCCGTAACCGTGCGTGTACTTGAAGCGCCTGTTGACGAAGGTCTGGTTCTCTCTCGGAAGATTACCCACCACGATCTCGCGGGCGGATACCATTACCTGGCGGTAATCACCGTTATACCTGTAGCGGTCTATATCCACGTCCCTGAATTCGTAATAAAGCCTTATCTCCTGGAACTGGTTATAAACCGCATCCAGCGCCCTCCAGTCCCACAGCCGGATATTGTCGAAGAGGCTTCTATTCTGGTCGACGACCTTTTGGGTGAAGATCTCCTCGGAAACGGGGAACTTGCGAACTTCTGTCTTATGGAGGTTGAACCCGTACTGGGTGAACTCTATGTTGTTCTTGATGTAGGGTTTCTCGAAGGTGATCTCGTTCGGTTCGACCCTGAGGGCCTGGAAAAGACCGGGGACCAGGCCGAGTGCCGTGAACCATATGCCGGCCGTTATGAGGCTTATGCCTCCCAGATAGGCGATGTACGCCTTCAATTCGTCTTTCTCGCCGAACGATCTTTCCCTGATGGCTCTTATCGCGGGCAGCATCACGAGCACCGCGCCGAGAAGTAGAACCACTATCATTACATTATATGCAGGTATCCTTATGTTGACGTCAGTCCATCCGGGTCCGGTAACTATTCCCAGTTCCGAGAACATCAGACGGAACCTGTCCAGGTACTTACCGAAGGCCAGGACAAGGAACACGAAAAAGGCCGTCAGATACACAGAACTGTAATCGGGCTTTTGGGTTATTTCCTTGAAACTTATACCCATCTCGCCTATATCCAGCTCCTTGTTCTCGGCGTTTACGAAAAAGGATGCCAGGATGACACCCGCCGAGATCACCGCGACCAGTACCAAGAGATTGAAAAGCGCGTCAAGGAAAGGGAACGAAAAAAGGTAGAATCCGGTGTCCATGCCAAGTGTCTCTATCGGGTCCTTCATGCCGGTGCTCTGCCTGTTAAGGAACATCAGCACCTTCTCCCAGGAAGCGAACCCCCAGATACCCCCGGATACGAAAGCCAAAGCCGCGCCTGCCCACTTGAAGAGCCTGTTGGGATTGGCAAGGTTAAGGACCACCACCAGTGCCGCGGCGAGCCCGGCGGCTGAAGAGGCCGTAATGATCTTTATTATGATCTCGCGCCAGAACCTCGCCTGGTACCCCAGCGCGCTGAACCACCTCGCCTCTATCCAGAAATCGGCCACTGCAAGAAGCGTCACGGTGGCAAGAACGACCAGGTACCCCAGCACCTGCAGTGTGCGTCTTTTCGCTCTTGTCCCCAGAACGGCAATGGCGGCGCCTGTTCCAAGCAATATAAGACTTATCACAAGATACATTTTACCTCCCCGGAAAAAACACACCGAAACCTGTAATACACAACAGTTATTGTTACACAGGGGCGAATGCGGGACAATGCTTGATTTCCCCTTTTTATTGACTTTCTTTCACAGCCGGAAAAGACGCCGATAGATCGCGCGGGACCATAGAGTGACCCTCATCAGGCGCCTGAATCTCATTCCGACAACGTAAAATAAAAGGCCGCCCCCTCACCAACCTCGGATTCTGCATGGATGGTACCGCCGTGTCTTGCGACGATACGCTTGACGGTCGCAAGACCGATACCCGTTCCCCCGAACTCAGTTGCCGAATGCAGGCGCTGGAAAGGTCCGAACAGCTTATCCGCGTATCTTTTATCGAAGCCGACGCCGTTATCGCGAACAAAATAGGTGTTCCTGGCATTTGCGCTTTCGACGCCGAACTCTATGCGGGCCTTTTCTTCTTTTGCGGTGAACTTCCAGGCATTCTCCAGAAGATTTCTCATCAGGTGGCTCAGAAGACCGCTGTCGCCCCTGGCGATGACATCAGGTCGGATCACGAACTCGACATCCCTGGATGGATCTGTACTTTTCAATTCTTTGGAGATCTTTCTCGCGATATCACTGAGATTGACTTCGGTGCTTACAATATCGCGCCGTGATACCCGCGAGAGCACTAGAATGTCCTCGATCATCTGGCCCATCGTCTTGGCGGCATTTTCCGCGCGGTGCAGATAATCCTTTCCCTTCTCGTCCAGTTTATCGGAATATTCACGCAAAAGGATATTACTGAAACCTCCTATGCTCCTGAGCGGAGCTCTCAGGTCATGCGATATCGAATAACTGAAAGTCTCCAGCTCCTCATTGACCGCCTGCAGCTGGCGGGCGCGTTTTTTCAGTTTTTCCTCGGATATTTTCCTCCTCATGACCTCGTCCTTGAGGACTTCCTGGTCATGTTTTATTCTGTCGGTCATGACATTGAAGGCGCGGGAGATCTCCTCGACTTCATCGCCGGTGCGTATATCCGTCCTGTAATCCAGGTTCCCCCTGGCGACCATCATCGCACCGTGCTTAAGGTCCCTCAGGGGTTTAACGAACAGCCGGCTTGTAAAATAAACTATTGCGCCGAGTATCAAAAGACTGACACAGAATACCAGGACTATGCCCGTGATCAGCTGACCCACGGGCGCGAACACCTCACTGGTGGAATGAACGACGCAGGCGTACCATTCGATATCCTCCCCCTTAACGAAAGGCAGGCGGACCTTATCAAAGGTTATCAGCATCTGTTTGCCGTGCAGGGGAACAAATGCCTTAAGGTAGTTCTTGCTGGTTGCTTTAAGTTCCGAAAAGTCCTCCTTTTCCAGGAATTTCGCGCCGAGAGGCTCAACCCCTTTGTGGTATATCACCCGGTTGTCCTCGTCCATAAGAACGGCATGCCCTGTAGCGCCTATCCTGAAATCATCAAAATCCGAAAAATAAAACCGCGGGTCAACGACCGTTTTGTTGATACCTATCACCTGCCCGTCATCTCCCCTGATGGGTACGGCGAACGCTATTCCCAGTACCTGTGCGGATTCATCATACTCATATCCCTGCAAATAAGGCATGCCCTCAGTACCACTAAAGGCCTCCTGCCACCATTTTTCGTCAGCCTGGTAGTAATCGGTGGTTTTGGCGGATGAAGCGACCAGCCCGCCGTAACGGTCGGTCAAGAACATTTCCTTTATGTTTGGGCGAACCTGCAGGATATCACGGATCTCATTCGATGTTTCATTAGCAATATGCTTTTCGATCAGAGGAGCTCTCTCTTCAACGAATCTCCACCTCTTATCCTTATCAAGCAGAATGGAAAGCCTCTCTTGCTCCTGTATATCTTCATATTCGCTGTTCTGGGTGCGAATGATATCCTTCCATCGCGGATTTTCAAGGTATATCTCTATCTTCTCAAGCTCATCCTGAATATTGAGCGATATGGTATCGCTCAACGCTTTCGATATCTTGGCATGGCTGTCGCCTATAAGGTTCTGGAGCAGCCTTATACCCAGCAAATACCCGGCGGCTGCGCCTATCAGTATGGCCATGAAGCCGCTGAGAAAAACGAATAGCACTATTTTTTTTCTAACATCAAGATGGATTTTACCCTCCGGGTTTTATTATCAGAGAATCCTCTGCTGTCGATAAAAAAGGGCAACTTCTTTTTTGCAAAGAAATCGCCCTTTTTTTGTGATGATGAGCATGGAAGCACAAAACTCTTTCCCCCTTTTAAGTTCAGTTTAACATTAACTTCAGGTATGTCAACATTATATCATCATGATGCGGTGGTTTTCTTCTTCCTTTACTTTCTTAAGAGGCTCTCACCTATCCCGGCTGCTTTGAGTTTTGAACCCGTTTTTTGCAGGCTATGGTCCGGTTGCGGGAACATCCTCAGAACAGGATTTGACAATAGTTCCCGGCCGATGTAATATTTGCCTTATAAGGGATCTGCTGCATTAACCTGTTAGAACATGCATCGTACTGTAGGCCGAAGAGGGTTTTCATCACCTTAAAATGCCCTGGGGCCGTTTATGGAAAACATCAAACTGAAGAGAACTGCTACAAAAGCGGCTGTGATCATCTCAGCATCTTTTTTCGCCATCGACCTCGTCTACAGGATGGTTTTCAAGATCACTTATTTCAACCGAGAGAACTGCGTTATATACCGGAACCTCCCAAAGCCCGCGTTTATGGTGTTCGAATATTTCATAGAGCTCTTTCTGGCTGTTATATTCGGCATCTTCCTTGCGGCATTGGTGGAAAAGTCCTTTACCCGATACGGGCGCTTCTATCCCAAAAGCCCAGTGACAGCTTTTGTTTACGGGTCGCTGATACCCGTCTGTTCCTGTACCGCCATACCTTCTGTAAGAACAATGAAGGATAAAATGAAATTCGGAACTGTCATCTCTTTCATTATCGCAGCACCTCTTCTCAGCCCTTACATAATAATGATCTCCTTTTCGGTGCTTGGCGTAAAATACGGAATTATCAGAATCGTCTGCTCTTTTTTGCTGGCCGTCATAACGGGTTATTTTCTGGAGTTCTTCCACGATCATAAGATTTCCGGCAAAGAACTGTCCGGTAATGTATTTAAAGAGGATGCCTGGTCGATGGACTCTGAAGATGTCTATCTAAGGACTTACGCGATCTTTAAAAGCCTCCTGCCGTATCTGCTCGCCGCCGCATTACTGGGAATAATGGTCGAACTGTTCCTGCCGGCGAATTTCCTGATGAAACACAAGGTCTCTACCGGCGCTTCGGGTGTGCTGACGGCAATTTTGGCAGGCGTTCCTATATATCTCTGTAACGGTGCCGATGTTCTCTTCTTGAGGGCCCTGGCGGATTCGGGAGGCGTGCCTCTGGGAACCGCAATGGCCTTTTCGCTCTCATCGACAGCCATATGCCTTACCTCGCTCATATTGCTGGTCAGGTTCCTCGGAAAAAGAATGACCGCACTCTTGGTCTCGGTTATCTCTATCCTTCTTTTTTGATGGGATTTATCATCAATTCTCTGGGCATATCATTTTTCTGAACATCCCTGTTTTCAAAAAACCATGCCAGACTGTTTATGGAAAGATACAATGCCTGTCTTCCCGGCTCTCTACTCTTTATTATTTAAAGAGTAGAAAATGGTCAATAAAAAGTGTATATAGCCCAGTGCATTATACCCGGATATGTATTAAGCTACTATGCGTAAGTGATGAATTTCAAATTTTTACGGGGAGGTTGCCATGAACGAACAGCAGAAAAAGAAATACGAATGTGAAAGCTGCGGCAAGGAATCGGATGCTCAAGGTGAATGCTGCGGCAAGCCCATGAAGGAAAAGCCTTCAGGCGATTCCTGCGGCTGCCAATAATTTGAAAGTGGCCAGATGCAGCAGTATTCAACAGACCAGAACGAATTCTGGAGAGTTCTCGGCGGAAGCGCGAGGTCACAGGCAGCTCTAATGACCCTGGAGCCGGGAAAGGATACCGGAGGGCCTGATAACCGGCATGCCCGGAGCGATCAGTGGCTTTACGTTATCTCCGGAAAAGGCGAAGCCTTCGTAAGCGGTGAAACTTTGGACCTGAAGGAGGGCATGCTCGTTCTGATAGAGGCCGGGGAAGCTCATCAGATAAGAAATACCGGGGATAAGCCCCTCAGGACACTCGATTTTTACGCGCCACCGGAATATTAGCCATGAAGACATCCGCAGCACAAGAACACAATACCGGCAATAAGACAGTTCCTCGCACCCGGCCGTTCGTGACTTTAAGTTACGCGCAGAGCCTTGACGGATGCATAGCGCTGAGCCCGGGATGCCCATGCCCTCTGAGCAGCGAGAACTCCCTAAAGATCACGCACCGTCTGAGAAGCGAACATGACGCGATCCTCATAGGAATAGGCACAGCCCTTGCCGATGACCCCACATTGACGGTAAGACACGTAACAGGCCGATCTCCCAGGCCGGTCGTTATCGATACGAATCTGAGGCTTCCATTGTACTGCAACATGATAAAGAATAACCCTCTGCCCGTATGGATAGCGACCGGCCAGGGCGCGGACAAAAAAAAGGTCAGCGCATTTAGAGAAAGGAACGTACGCATAATTCAAGTGCCGCCCAGGGACAACGGGTGGCTGGACCTTGAGGCGCTTCTCAGGAAACTGAAGAATTCGGGCATAAATAACCTCATGGTGGAGGGCGGTACGGGCATAATATCAAGTTTCATCAACGAACAGCTCGTGGATAAGGTCATTTTGACGATATGCCCGGTTTATCTCTCGGGTCAACCCTCCTACAGGAAAAGCCCGGGAGATATTCGGGCTTCTTCCCTGCCCCGCCTTGAGGTTACCGGACACTTCTCTTCGGGTGAAGATATAATCATCACGGGATATCCGATATGGAAAAGAAAAGATCTTCAAGAGAAAGAGTAAGTCTTTATTTCGAAGAGCCCGGCAAGGTCCGCGCCAGGAAAGAAGATCAGGAAGAACTTAATGACGAGGAGGTCCTGGTCACGACCCGTCTCTCCGCGATCAGCGCCGGAACGGAATTGCTTTTTTACCGGGGGCAGGTGCCGGATAACATGCCCGTGGACATCTCCTTTGAAGAGTACTCCGGAGCCGTAAGATACCCTCTGAAATACGGTTATTCCGCCGCCGGCGAAATAACCGATGCCGGCAGGTTCGTCCCGAGGCAATGGATCGGCAGAAGGGTGTTCTCTTTCAATCCCCACGAAAGTTCGTTCTGCCGCAGCCTTTCGGACCTTATCCTCCTGCCCGAGGATATGGCCTATGAAGACGCCGTATTCCTTCCGAGCATAGAAACGGCGGTCAATCTACTCCATGAGGCGAAGCCCCTGATCGGAGAGAACGTACTTATCATAGGACAGGGAATGATCGGCCTCATGGCGACGTCGCTCATAGCAGGCATGCCGGAACTACTGGTGACCCTTGACAAGAACCCCCTGCGGTGCGGCGCGTCACTGTCGATGGGTTCCAGTATCTCATTTGACTCTTCCAGCGGCAGCTGTATGGACCTGATAAAGGAAGAGCTGGATAGAAGAGGTCAGGGTGCGGGCTTTGACCTCATACTGGAACTTTCCGGGGACCCTTCCTCTTTGGATACGGCCATATCCCTGGCCGGCACCGGAGGCCGCATAATCGTTGGCTCATGGTACGGAAGGAAGAAGCATGCAGTAGACCTGGGGTCATCGTTCCACCGGAAGAATCTTACCATAACCTCAAGCCAGGTGAGCACTGTCCCCGCTTTTTTGAGGAACTCCTGGACAAAAGCCAGGCGCTTTGAGCTTTGCCTCAGACTTTTGGCCAGGATAAGGCCATCGCACTTCATATCGCACTGCTTTGACATACATAAAGCCCAAGAGGCATATACCCTGCTGGACAAGGAACCCGAAAAAAGCATGCAGGTGGTATTCACCTATGGAGACTGAATAGTGTACACGCTCAGAATAGAAAAAGAATTTCATTCGTACCATTACCTGACCGGCGGCGACTGGGGGCCCGAGAACAGCAGACACAAACACCTGTACAAGGCCTGCCTGAAGCTTGAGGGAGAACGTCTCGACAGGCATGGTTTCCTGGTGGATATTGTAAAGCTTGAGGGGGCACTGTCAGAGTCAGTAAAAGAGTTTGAGAATAAGACGCTCAATTCCCTCCGGCAGTTCGAGGGCCTTAACCCGAGCATAGAGAACTTCGCCCGGATAATCGCTCTAAGCATCGCTTCTTCTCTGGATGGTAATATTGAGACCGTGACAGTGAGCGTAAGCGAGGACAACACGGCTTCAGCTTCTTACAGGATGGAACTGGGATGAAGATACTGCTTATGGAATATTCAGCCGGAACGGCCTGTTCCGGTGGTTATATTTACAATAGAATGATGGCCAGACACTTGGCGGGAATGGGCCACCGCATCGATAAACTCCGGCTGAAGCCCGGTGATCTGCGGGGAAAGCTCGCCCACAACTTCAATGAAGGCATACCATCCAGCATAAAAAAGAAGAACTATCACCTGGTGGTGCAGGACCGCCTGCTCCATCCCTCGGTTTTCCTTCTTAACAGAAAGATCAAAAAGACCGTGGATTTACCCATTATCGGCCTGATACATAGTCTTGATAATTCCCCGCTTTTTGAGGGACCCAGATATTTCCTCAGGAAAAATATAGAGAAAGCCTACCTCAATACGATTGACGGCTTCATCGCGACAAGCGAATCAACCAGGACCGAAACCGAAAAACTGCTACACAGGAGAATCCCGTCCATTACGGCGCATCCGGGAAGGGATACTCTTTTGTGTGATTTCCGGGGAGAGAGGTTAAAGACACGTATCTTCAGCAATAAAACCCGACATATCCTTTTCGTCGGCAATCTTATCCCGGAGAAAGGCATAACCGAACTTATAGAAGCGCTATCTGTCAACAAGGACCGCGAATGGCACCTTGACATCGTGGGGGACGCCGGTACCTGCCCCAGATTTACAGCCAGTATCAGAAATAAGATACAAAAGGAAGGATTGGCGGACCGCGTAAGATTCCATGGAATCATTCCGGGAGAACATCTTTCGGATTTCTACGGAAAAAGTCACATTCTCGCGGTTCCTTCATGGCATGAAGGCTTGGGAATGGCTTATCTGGAAGCTATGGGCTTCGGCCTTGCCGTTATCGCTTCTGGTTCGGGAGGTAGCGGAGAACTTATCGAAGACGGTAAGACCGGTTTTTTGGTAACTCCCCGAAAAACAAAGGAACTGGCGGCTCTAATCCGCATACTGCTCACCAGAGATGACCTGCTGTATAATATAGGGATCAATGCCTACAGAAGATATCTCCGGATACCCGACTGGAGGTCCAGCGCCAAAAGAATAAGCGATTTTCTGAGTTCTGAAGCACGATGAACGTCAGAACTCTATCTGACACCTGGTCTGAATCCCGTCGGCATACCCTACACCATTACGATGGGTATGTACATAGTTGAACATCAACTTCATATTGGGGTTGAGATACCAGTTCACACCCAGGGTCACATCGTTCAGGATACCCCCGTTTATGCTGACATCCTTCTCGTCAAGATCAAGATAAGAGTATCTGGCTGCGACTTCCCAAGCTCCCCATGTACCGTCTTTTATGGAGAAATTCTCCCGGGGCTCTACATTCTTGAACTCGGCCGAATCTTTATCAAAGATCCTATGCTCCCCGGTAAGAAAATAACTTATATACGCGTAAGCGCCGTAGAAATACGCAGTGTCGGGATCGGCATTCCCGTCGTAGGCTTTATCGACCCAGGTTTGTATAAACTCACCCTGCAGGGAAAGGGGGCCCCATACAAAAGCGCTTTCGAAACCCAGACGGTTCTCCAAGTCGGCGTTGAAGTTGGTGGTGTTAACGAAATTATCGCGTGTCCTGAGTTCGGGACCGGTATCGTAATCCAAACGGTCATCCGGCACCCTCAGGCTGTAGGAAGTACCCACATGGAGCAGCCTGTCCTCGCCGTCATACCAGGGCAGACCGGTGGCCCTCGCGGTCAGGTTCCATTCGTTGCTTGAAACCATCGTCCCGGATTCGGTGGAATTACGGAAAGCACCGACACCGAGCGTTACCCTTTCATCGAACCAGTTGTTGTTAATGGCAGCACCCCAGCTGTAACCGGGCGCGAATATAGTGGGAAGTCCCCTTTCAAGGAAGGTTATATCATTGCTGGAAGTGAGCTCTTCAAGGCTGAAGGGTTCCTTGAACTGTCCAACGGTGACCTTGCCTATGTAGGGGATGTTCTTCATGCCCATGTAAGCGCCTCTGAATCCCTGCTCCTCCATGAAATCGGCATCACCCGTAGTATCATAGATCTCATTGACGTCACCTGCGAAATCATACTGAAGTTTATAAAAGAAATCCTCGTAGATGGTTCCCCTGAAGTAAATTCTGGCCCTTCTTATAAAAGCGCGGTCGTTCCTCGTGTTGAAATCGCTTTGAGGCCTGAGAAAGGTTTCAAGGTCCGATTCACCCTTTATATACACCGCATCGGCCTGGATCCTGCCGCCTATGGCACCCTTGAAATTCCCGTCACGGGTACCGAATTCAAGCCGGTTATCCCATTTGACCTGCACGTCGTTACCAACGTAATCCTCCCTTGCGGTCCTGTAGCTCTCTTCGTGTTTAACGTCCTTTCTCTTTGCCTTCTTCGTGGCAAGTGCTTTTGCTCTTTTTGCGAAGGTATCCCCCTGCTGTCTGGTAAGCACTCCGCTCTCAACGAGCATATCGACAAGTATCTGAGTTTCGCTTTTGTCAGTGCTTCCAGCGGCATGAACATACGGAGCTATTTGAAAGATTAGAAAACAGGACATAAGCATTACCGTAAGCATGGTCTTTTTCATGATAAAATCCTTTCGCATTTTGTTTGCGGCTTGAGTCCCTCCATTAATAACGGCTATATATTAACGCTCTCTCGTTCCCGCTGCTAGCATATTATCCCATTGTCACAGAAATGTTACAATATTATGAACATTATGTCAAAACTATAATATTTGCCAAAAGGCAGTCTTTTCCAGAATGAAGCTTGGAGTGGTTTAGGCCGCCAGCAGCACCTTTTTCTTCATGGCATAGTGCTGCAAAAGCTCCCGGTTGGTTTCAAAACGTTTAATGGAAGTCAATATCGTGAAAATGAGGGCGCCTCCTTCCACTTGGGCCCGCACCGCTATTTTCTCGCCTATATCCTGTATGTCATCGATGCTCATCTCATCGATATACCTAGCAAGAGTTATGGTAACGATCTCAAAAAGCGGGTAATATACTTTCTCGGTAGAAAGAATACGCGATACCATCTCTTCATTGATGAACGAGAGTTTATGATCAGGGTCATTTATCATGTTCTTCATGTTATCTCGCGCCTCGGCGGTATCTCTCGCGAACGAAAAGACCAGCGCCCCCGAATTAATCTTCTCCCGTAAAGCGCGAAGCCCCTTCTCTCCCCGGGAAGTATCGAAGCGCATGACCTCTATATTCTCAAGGAACTCGGCATAACGGTTATCTGCCTTAAGATCATCGACCATCTCAAGCAGCTTTATGGCCTTGGTCCCCTGGCCCCCACCCAGATAACTGTCAAAAGCGAAAACTATCTTCCTCTTCTCCCTGTAAAACGAGAAAATAGCGTCCGCGAAAGCATTGGCGAAAGCTTTATCCCCGGAAGCTTCGAGAAGCCTGTAACGTATCTCCGTCTGCGCCCGGCTTTTCGGTTCCGCCTGAGGCCTCGTGCCGCCGACTTCGGTTCCGCTTGACCGGGAAGGCACCTCTTCCCGGGCCGGGAAACCTTCGATCAGCCGCAAAAGTTCCTCTATGAGCGTCCTCATAGATTTGTTCTGCTCCCGCGCCATGTGCAGACGCTTAACGGCTTTGACCACACCGGGATCGTCCTCTCTCAGGAGAGAAACCGCTCTCATGATCATTCCCTGTGAGCGATCAAGTTCATCCGCGACTTCCATATTATTACGCGGAGCAAGCTTCTCGCGGACATCCGTATCAAGATTATCCCTAAGATACCTGAGATCTTCCTCGCCGGCCTTTTCAGATCTGCCACGGAAATCCTCCAGCGCCTTGCGCACCTGCTGTTTTCTCCAATCAACGGCGGACTTGATCCCCTTCATCTTGCCTATTGCACGGTTAATGGTCCTTGCAGCTTCTGAAAGAGCCTTCTGGGCCTCTTCCCGGGTTATTTCCTGAGGGGGTTCTTCTTGCTGGATCTTTTGCTCTCCCCCGTATATCTTGTCCTCATCTATACTGGAAGGGACACCTTTTTGTTCATCCGGCTTTTCCTCCGTTCTTACGGAAACTTCCGCTTGCTCTGCTGCTTCAGCGGGATTCTCGGGAGGTGTTTCTTCAGACATTTCTTCCGGCATTTCCCGTTCCGGTTTTATTTCAATTTGATCGGAAGGCACTTCCTCCTGCTCCTCGCTCCCGGCGGCACTATCTTCTTCGTCCACAGTGCTTTCAGATTCCCCAGGCAAAGAAGGTTCCGGCTCATCTTCCGGCCCGACCGGCGGGATATCTTCATCAGAGTCGTCCTCGTCATCACGGCTGCGAAGGCCGTTACGTTTCTTAGCTTCCACCGACAGACCGTAACCAAGCGGATCGATCCCATGGACCGGATCATACGGCTTTTTCTTATCGATATCGAAAATCTCGCCAAAACGGTGTCTGGTAAACCCTGCCCATTTAGGACTGTTGGGCGATTCGGGATAGCCTTTTTCCAGACCCAAAAACCGCAATATCGCCTGACCGACGGATCGTGTTTTAAATGCCTTCTCAAGGAATTTCCAGTACAGCCATACGCTGACGCTGTCGCAGTACTTTCCAGCAGGCTGTCTTCTTATGGGATGATCGTTCACCGGCTCGTTCTCTCTCCTTTTATCTAGTTCCTTGACCATATCATAGACCCATGGCGTGGCCCTTTTGCCCCTGTATTTAACCTCTAATATCGTGCGGTCTGGCCATGTGCGCCTGAATTCCTCCAGGCCGGTAAAAAGTGTCGGGTCATGCAGATCGTCACAGACCCTCCATCTGACGTTCATGTCGAGCGTCATCCTCAGGTAATCTAGATCCTCCGGAGCTATTTGGATATCCGCATGCTCCGGATCTTCAGAATCCAGGATAACGCGCAGATATTTGCCCGCGGGCGATCTGTATATACTTCGCCAGTAAGCGGCATCCGGGCTGTTCTTCATTCTTTCGCGGTATTCAAGCGCCAGCGGGATCAGTCTTTTGAGAAGCTCATCCCTGTCGCCGTCGGCACTTACGAATTCCAAACGTTCATAGCTGACCTGTACCGTGGGTACAAGCCGGTACTGTTTTATATATGTGCAGAATTCTCTGAGACCGGCCTCGGAGGCTCTGTCACCCCGGCACTTTTTACCCTGGTATGTTTCGGGAAGCCAACTATAATCTATCTTCTGCCTGTCAATGTCACTGTCTTTGAAAGAGCACCATTTGCCGTCAATAAAGACCCTGTAACCATCGCTTGTTCTTTTTATTTTCTCGGCAACTATCTTCTCAGACGTTTCTTTGTCCACTCTGAAAACAACGGGAAGGCTCTTCTTCCTGCCCATCCCGAAAAAGTCCTCGGTCTGACGGCTTTCCCTGAAAACATATACGTGCCCGTTCATCCTTACCGTTCCGCCGTCGGCAAGGGCGAATATGTACGGAACCGCCCATTCCCAGACCCCCGTTTCGAATTTCCACATCCTTGTATCAAGACGGTTCTTTATTTCAAGATGGATCTTGCCCTTGTCGACTTTCGTCTGTCCCGCCAGATCCAGAAGCTTCGACTTCATCTGCTTTGCCGTGTATCCGGCGCTCTCCTCCGGCAGATTGGATACAACAGTTTCGAATCTGCGCCCCAGGTCATCCCCCGGGGCAATGGACCTTCTCATGCTCTCGATAAAGCCCTCGGCGGTCATCTCCTCAGAGATCTTTACGCTGAATATCTTAGCTATAAGCTCCCTGTCGCCATACCAGCGTATACGGGCCTTGAAACGGTAACTGCGGTAATTGTTCTCCCGGGCAAAATATGTCAATAGCTGCGGTTGAAGCGTGAGCATCTGGCGAACCTCGCTCAAAGGATGACGTATGAAATAGCCAAGCCCCTTCCATCTGTAGCCGGGCGTATCAAGGTAAAGGCTGTGGTTGTAATAATACGTCTTTGTCGGATTGTATATATCACCGATCATGCCCATAGCCTCCATCATATCCCTTGCCATCCTGGGTTCGTTGTTGATGTTCTCAAGCTCGAACTTCTCCTCCCGCCGGTGAGGGGATATCTTCGCCCGATGGAAGGCTTCCCGCTTCTTCCATAAGTTGAACCCGGTCGACGATGCCAGAAGCAGCAAACCCGCCGACAATAGGATAGAAAGATTAACCGCCTGAGCCGGGAACGAATAAGCCATACTGAATAAATACGCCAATGCAGCCATAATGACCGTGAATTTGAACATGTTCTTTACCACGGTCATGGGTGAATCCTCGGAACGCAACCTGGTCACCAAAAAGAAAGTGAACAGTGGCTGGATAACGCGGTTTATGCGGGGGGTGAAAATACCCATCACAAAACCTCCCAGCATCAAATATACGGAAAATCCCGCCAGAATAAGCGCGGCTGTTTCCGCGGCCGGCCAGAAACTCGCCCACGAAACCACCCCGGGGAACGCCGGGAGGAGGAAGATGAGGCCAATAGCCAGAAAAGATACCGATATCCACCGTAGTATTTTTCCAGCCATGCCGTTGTGTTCAGCGGCAGACAAGCTCATTATAAACTGTATTATCCCGGTTCCCATCATACCCATAAGTGAGATCGCCATGCCCGCGGCCTTCAAATGCATCGGTATCGGCCCGAGATACACCACGGCAAGAAGTACTATCGCGACCGCGGAAACTTTCGCCGTAAGCCTGTTGATCATGTATTCGTCCCCTGTTCTGGTCCGCACAGTTTTCGCTATAGCAACTTCCAATATGGCCGCTAGAAGGAGAACAACCCCGGTCCAGAAAATGATATTAAAGAAGGGATACTGATCGCTGAGAAAGACCGTCCATTTAACCGCTTTTGAATAAATGGTCGCCAATATGGGGTTGTGCGCCCGGCCCCCGAGCGCTTCGGGTGTGAACACCAGGGGTCCGCCATAGAACAGCGCGGCGCATCCTACGATCAACCACTTCCATATGTTTAGGAGCCTGAAGACCGCATCCGACTGGTGCATCTCCTTTTCACGTATCCTTTGTTTGACATGGGCCATGAAAGGCGTCAACACCCTCAGGTAAAGGACCCTCGCTCGTATCCCCAGGAAAAAGGCACCGATTATCTGTATCGGCATGGCTATCACTGTCGCCACAAGCATGAAGATCCCCAGCCAGGAAACGACCTGTGACCACGCGGAAAGGGGAGGAAAACCAACCACGAAAAAAGAAACAGCAAGAGCTGCTCCAGTAAAGGACAACAGTTTAGTGACTTTTTCGATAGACCCCTTTCTCATTGATGGGAATATCCTGGATAATATATTGCTTCCCCATTCCAGGAACGCGGTCAATAGAACCGTCATGCCCAGCCAGGCCCCGACTATGATCCCGGGATTCCGGGAGGAAAAATCGTTGTACATATCCCTGAACTGGACCAGGAACGGCGACGGCAATATGCTGGCTAGCAAGCATTCAATGCCGAATAGTGAAACGATGAAGACCGCAACTCTCCTCAGCGCGATCAGTCGGGGAGCGTTACTGCGGAATCTCGCTATCAGTATATTGAATAGCGGCGGGACCTGAAATATGCGGTTAACGCGCGAAGAAAACATACCCATTATGTAAGCGCCTATGAGAAAATAGAACGCAAAACCGATAGTAATAAGGACCGCAACTTCTGTTACCTGCAACATCTGCATCATCGTGACCCCGCCGGGAAAAGCCAAAAGGGCAGGAAGATATGGAGAAGCGATATATAAGAATCCCGCCGTCAAACCGAGTATGATGAGTTTTGATGCCACCCGCCTCAGAACGCGGGAATCATCCTGTAAATACTTGAGGAGGTTCTTCGTGACCATCTCGGCAAGTGCCGCGGCGACCAGCACTACTATTCCCCACTTGATGATACTGACATACGGATGTATGACCGAAACTTCATTATAATGGTGCATTATCCATCCGGCAATGTATCTGAGCGTAATGCTCGGCCCCTGCGTCGACGGCACGGGGATATAAGAAGGCATAACATATACCAGGAAAGCCGCCACCGAAGAGAGAACAGCCCACCATTTGAACAGACGCTTCGTTCCCTCCGAAAGAGACATAGGCACTGAATTATACCTCAGTTTGACGACACCGGTGGGAATGGGTAACCGCACCCTGAAGTTCACGGCTTTCCGAAAGAAACCTATCAGATATGTTCCCGCTATAGAAAAAGGATATGTGACGAAAACCGCTCCCACGGTGATTATCTTCACTATCTCCACGGCCTGCGACCAGGAAGCAAGCGAGGGAATTCCCGTGAAAGCGGTTAAAATAGCGATGCTCAGCGCAAAAGAGATGAATAAGCCTGGTCTGGCGGTAAAGGTCTCTATACGGGAGACCGATTCCTTCCTGCTGTCCCTGCCCATGACCAGCAGACTGTTGATTATTATCATTATGAGTGCCGCAGAAGCAACAAAACTCAGAACATTGAACGCGGGATATGTCTGGGACAATGAAGAATACCAGGAAAACCCTTCTCCGAAAAGAGGGGATCCCCAGACAGAATCAGCACTTTTTCCCGCAGATGCAACGCTCTTGACACAGCCGTTGAGGGGCACCAGAAAAAATAGTAATATGGCCCCCAATATGGGGCCTTTCCCGCCGGATCGCCTATTGTTGGGGTCTTCATTTTTATCTTTGCCGTCACTAGGAATATCGCCCTGTTCCGGCTCATCTGTTCCCGGTTTCCGTCTGTCACTCTCAACAGGGCCCCCAATGTCCTCATCATCCCGGGGTTTTATGCTCTGAATGGATGCGAGTAATCTTTCAATGCGTTCACGTAATGAGATGTTCTGCTCACGCGCCAGATCTAGTCTCTTACGGGCCCTTGCCGCCCTGGCATCTCCCTCAACCAGAACAGATAAAGCGGATAATATTCTATCCCTGGAATCCTCGAGTTCAATAGCTACTTCATCATTGTTACGCGGCCCCAGATTCTCGTGCAGTTCTTCTGCCATACTTTCGTAAAGATGCCTGAACTCTTCTTCCCTGCCAGCCCCTCTGTCCGACCTTATCTCTTCCAGAGCTTTGGTAATCTCAGTCTCTCTCCACTCAAGCGCACTCTGGATCCTTTTCATTTTTCCGATAGCACGGTTAATTATCTTGATCTCGCCGGCAAGGATCTTCATAGCCTCTTCTGCACTCATTTTCACCTTGGGCTCTTTCAGAGATTCTTTCTCAGTTTCTATTTTTTCCTTTTCGGCTCTGCGCGCCTCTTCCCCAAAAGTCTGTTCCGAAGACTCTTCTTCGACTAAAGTGCTTTCCTTTTCATCTCCCGGATCAGGCGGACCTATGTGACGAGGATCCTCATGATATTTCACATTAAGCCCTGATCGGATCTGTTTGTATATCGCTCTTGCGATATTCGTCATGAGTAATATAAAAGCTATTATGCCTATAGGCGAAAGGCTGAATCCGGAAGGCTTTTCAGA
This sequence comes from Candidatus Omnitrophota bacterium, assembly GCA_014728045.1. Classification (NCBI taxonomy): domain Bacteria; kingdom Pseudomonadati; phylum Candidatus Omnitrophota; species Candidatus Omnitrophota bacterium. The sequence continues at coordinate 11,614 of WJMH01000022.1, read as the reverse complement.
AGAAGCGGTTGTTGGGTCTGATATAGTCGCAACGGTCATGCCCGGCGCTACTTCATACCCTACCGTTATTATTATTTCCCGGGGGGTCCACCTGTTGATAAAAAAAGTATAAGAGACCTGATTATTATATTTTATTATCCCGGACCTTGGAGCCTTTATCAGACAATCGGCAATCTGACCTTTGTAGAAAGCAATGGTCTTTTCGCATATTTCGGCATTCTCCCGAGCTATCTCCGCTTTTTCCGTATTTATTTGTATCCGGGCTTTTAGCTCGGACTCTCTTCTCATCTTATCGTATTCAAGCGCTTTCAGGGCCTGCTCGGCTTCCTTAAGCGTCATGGCCGTCCATCTCAGCCGGTAAGATAATCTCCTCACGCTGAGAGAAGCTCTATTCCAGTCCGCTTCGGCAAGTTCCAGTTCCTGTTGAGAACAGACACCCTTGGCTTTTAATTTTTTAAGGGCTTCATATTCCGCTTTTTTTATCCTGGCCGTATCACTTGCCGTATCCACCATCACCTCAAGGATTTTGCCCAGTGTCCTTGCCTCTCTGATCCTGGAGTTAACCTGTTCGACCAGCGCGGGATATTCATTGGATAGATATTCAGTCAGCTCCCGTTCGGCTTCCGCCCGTAACGCGGCATATTCGGCCGCTGCTCTGCGGTGCTCGCCCAGTTCTATTTCCGCCTGTTTTTTAGCGCTTTGTAATTCGGAATCATCCAGCACCAGAATGACCTCTCCCTTTCTGACGTGATCACCGTCCTTTTTGGGTATCTTGAGTATCCTGGCTCCTCTGGGTCCGTTCCGATCGCTTTCGCCGCTTCGGACGGTCGATATTACTTGAACACCTCTGGAAGATGATTCTCTCTTTTCGCTAGCCTCGATTTGGGGCTTTTCCTCGAACAAATGCATGATCGTCTGACCGTTTTTCACAACGCAACCTGTACCGATATATACAGGATTGTCGATATAAGTTATGGGTATCCCGAGAAAACTCTTGCCGACATCATGCGTATATCTTACCCATCCGTCTTCGGGAGCATAAATTACGGAATTCTCTTTGTTCCTCCGGATCTGTTCGATCTTCTTAGAATATGTCCTTATATCGGCCTGTGCCGCTTTCCGGTCTATCCGGGCCCTTTCGATAAGCCCGTCCAGAATAGCAAGCTCATCGTTCATCTGTGCCCTCAGAATATTAAAGACGTTTTCCCCCTGCTCCTGCATAAGGATCGCAACCGCCAATTCCCTCAACGCCCTGTCGCGTATTATCCGTTCCTCCTCGGCCTGTATCTGAACTTCAAGATGCTCTCTTTTGGCAACTATCATTTTCTCAAGCAGCTCTTCCACCCTCTGTATCCTCTTATCGGCCAGAGTGATGTTCTTCTCCGCCAATGCGCGGACCTCTCGGGCGTAAGAAGCCATGTCCTCACCTCCCCGTGATACTTCTTCCTGTATCTTGCGAAGTATTTCCAATTTGGCTTCAAGTATCTTCCTCTGACTCTGGTAGCCGTCAATATTCCTGGAAGAATCGGAAGAGATCATCCTTTGCTCATTGATCAGCTTGCGCAGTTGCGGCATAAGCCGCTCCTGTGCCGATATGTCGAACCTTACCAGGAGCTGCCCCTTCTTTACCCTGCCTTCCGGAGCTATCTCCAGGATCATGGCCCCGTGTTCGCCTCTTCTTCCGAAGCTCACAGCCTCGACACCGGATGTTATCGCAACAGCACCCTCCGGTACTTTGCTGGTCGATACCGGTTCATAGATCTCTTTGTCGGTCTTCCGGGCATCCGATCGCGCGGCATGTGTTATCTTGATGAACGGCTCCGGCCCTACAATTGATCCTTCCGCGACGATCCTTTCTCTCGGAACCCTTTTAAGAGGTATCCCGATAAAGAACACTGGCAGTGAATGCATGAAAGAGACCGTTCCCGAGACGGTAGCTCTTACAACACAATTCTCGATCTGCTTTCTGTAAAAATCCACTCTTCCCTGGTCTATTGCCGCTTTTTCCCGCGCGAGACGAAGTCTTTCCCTGGCCGTGTTCATCTCTCTGGTCAAAGCAGCCAACCGCATTTTATGCTCATACCGTAGCCTTTCGATCTCGGATTCGGCCTGCTTCATCCTTAAAAGCGCCTGAGATTCCTCGTAAGAAGCGGTCTTCTCTTCCATGATCGCGCTGTTATAAGCAGCATGCAATTCCTCGACCGCGCTCATAGCGATCGTATTGGAAGCAAGGACCCTTCTCGCCATATCAAGAAGCACCTTTCTTAATGCGACTATTCTCTCGGAGGAGACGCGACTGCTTTTTCTGGCCTCATAATCTTTTTTGCACCGGTTAAATCGCTCCTGAGCCTCCAGCAGAAGGGCCGGGTATTCCATACTGGTGTATGCTTTATGTCTCCTCTTCGCTTCATCAAGCAAAGAACCCGCCTCGGCAATAAGCCTGTTGGATTCCCTGAGCCGGATCTCTGCTTCCCTTTTCAGCATTTCCAGAGCGGAAGACTCCAATTCGGCTATGACTTGGCCTTTTTCGACGTATTCGCCGTCTTCCACGTGTATTTTCTTGATGGCCGGATACACAACACCGCTCCCGCTGTCATAGGCAGTGCTGACATTGGCGCCGATAAGCGTGACGCCTTCATCTTCACTCCCGGATTGCGCCTCACCGGGTAATGTGACCGAAGTATCGATGGACAGGATCTTCTGGGCATATCCAACGGTTATACGAGGTCCCATTGTCACGTTCCGCGGAACGGGTCTAATAGGAAATCCAAAAAGGTTGGCACTAAGCTGGTTGGAATGGTTTACTTTTCCTGAGTGTTGCGCGTAAATGACACACTTGTCTATGTTCTCCTCTATGCCCTTGAACCTTCTCTTTTGCAGCTTCAGTTTCTCCTGTGATGCCAGCATATCGCTTTTCGCTCTTTCGATCATACCGTTAAACCTGTCGGTCTCGCGAACTTTCACCGCCTCCAAAACTTCTAGTTCGGCCCTAGTCCCTTCCAGTATCCGTCGGGCGGCGGCGATCTCCATTTCGGCTCTTCCCTTGGCCCTTTGGGCGTCATTGAGAACCAGAAAGGCTTCAAGCCTTTCAACCAAGGAAACAATGGATCGTTCCGCCAGAATATCCAGTCTCTCTATATTCCTTCTGGCCAGAACAATATTATCCTCGGCTCTTTTTAGCTTCTGCTGCGAATCTGCCAGCATCCTTTCACCGGTTTTCAGTTTTTCGACAAGAAATTTCCTGTCCTCATCGTATCGCTCGATAAAGGCTTTTTTCTGTTTTTCCGATTCTGTCAGAGATTCTTTCGCGGAAATATAGGCCAGTTCCGTTTCTGTTATAAGCTTTTTCTGCAGATCACGCTCTCTTTCGTAAACGGATGAATCGAATTCAGCCAGCTTATCGCCTTTCCGCACGAATTCTCCATCGGGAACTATATAGGTAAGCGTGGCGCCGTACCCGACTATGTTATATAACCTGAGAGGCTTTATTTTACATAACACCGGTTCACTTCTCTTGCCGGGAACCTCTTCCTGCGCCGCTTTTTTATCGATAAAAGAACCTATCTCTTTGGATGCTGCGGGAGATGCCTGTTCCTGTTCGATATCGGTGATCTTTATAAAGGGGACTCCCGGTGGCATTATGGTGCCCTGGCCCACTACCAGTTCTCTTTCGACGGGCTTCAGGTTGGAGCCTCTCAGCGTAATGAGCATATTATTGATATAAGTTACCTTGCCTGATCTTGTGGCCCTTATCGTACATTTTTCTATCTGATCATCATAGAATCCGATCCTTTTTAGGTCTATCGCCTCGTCCGCCCTTGCCGAACGAAGTTTTTCCCGGGCGGTCCTTATCTCCCTGTCATAAACCGCTATTATCCTGTCGCGCTCGCTTTTTACGCGTTCCAAGTCCGCTTCGGCGGCCGCTTCCGTGTATCGCGCCGATTCCATCGCGGCCCTGGCGGTGTATTCTTCTATCCGGGAACTGTTATAAGCGGACCGGAAAGCGTCAACCTCGCTCTTTGGAACCGTGTTGCTAGCTGCGAGTTTTTCCGCCATTTCCAGCCTTTTCTTCAAAGCGGCCGTCCTTCTTGAACTCACAAGAACGTCTTTCTTCCTTTGCTCGTGGACCAAGCGGGCTTCCTTAAGCCGTGCCTCGGCATTGCAGACCCGCGCTGGATATTCTTTCTTAAGATATACAGCTCTTGCTCTTGTTGCCACACCGAGTAAAGATGAAAGTTCGGAAATGAGCCTCCTGGTCTCCTGGAGCTTCTCTTCTTCCAGCCTCTTGAAGTCCAAGAGGACCGAATCATCAAATTGAACTATAATATCGCCCTTTTCCACATATGCACCTGCCGGAACGATGGTCTTGATCGGGATACCGATACTTCCCTGCCGGCTGCCGACACCGGTTCTGACCTCTGAGGTTATAGTAGATCTCTTGTCGAGTGCGGAGCGGGGCCTGAAGAGCATGGATCCCGGATCCACTATGCGCATGATTTCCCGGCCGTGTGGAACGGAAAGTCCCGGTCCGATGACGGTTTCGTTCTCCGGTTTAAGAGGAATGGTGAAAAAATATACTCCGGTAACATTCGAATAAAGCACCATCCCGTCCCTTTGGGCGTAGATAGTGCATCTATCTATATTCTTCTTCAGCGTCTTGAGTTTCTCTTCCTGCAAACGGAGTTTTTCCTTCGCGGCTTCGATATCCTTCTTCGATCTTTCCACGATACCGTCCAGGACGGCCATCTGCCTTGAAAAGACCGCTTCCACCAAGTGTATCTCGGTCTCTGCTTCCTCTAGTATCTTTCTAGCCCTGGTCCGCTCGGCATAAGCTTCCTGTCTTACTCTGACAGCTTCATTCTTGAATTCAAGAGCCCTGTTATATTCGAATTCCGAAGCAATCTTCTTTTCCCAGAGAACTCTTATTGCCTGCACGAACCCCTCTGCCAGATTGAGGTTGAGCTCCGCCGTTTTTATCCTTTCCTCCGCCTGCTTGAGCATTTCCCCGGCAGCTGTAACCTTTACGGTTGTCGCTCTCTTGTCTTCGGCATACTGCTCGGTGAGCGCCTTCTTCTGCTGGAGAGCTTCTCTAAGTAATTCCTGCGATTCGGCAACCGCCCTTTCTGTCTGATTGATAAGTTTTTCCTGCGCATCACGCTCCTTCTCCAGAAAAGAGGGATCGAACTGGACCAGCCAGTCGCCCTTTTTGACCATTTCACCTTCCTGCCTGATACGCTGGATCGTATATCGGCCATTGCCGATAACGGGTTCTATTTCACAAACAACGGCGTCTCCGCTCTCCTGTGCCTTATTAGAACCCCTGAAATCATCCAGCATGATGGTTATGTCCCCTTTAAGGCTGTCGTAGAACAAATCTATCGAGTCAAGCATCCCGCTGAGATCCACGCCCGCGATGTTCATTGCCGGGACCATGCCCGCAAGCGACATATTTCCCCGAGATGATATTTCGCCCGCAAGAGCTTTCCGGGGTTCGGGAACCTTCTTTTTCCCGGAGGGATTCATCTCTTTTTCCGGGGGGATTTTTTCTTCCTCAAGCGGAACTTCCTTATCTGAAGGTGGGGCTTTTTCTTTTACAGGGGGAACAGCCTTTTCATCCTCCGAGGTAACATCCTTTTTGCGTTCCGCCCCCTTGGATACCGGTCCCGCCGGAGAGGTTACTGTTTCATCACCGTCAGGTCTTTTAGCACCCGCCTTTACATTTTTGTTCAAAAGATCCTCGCCCGCCGATGACCTATCAGGCGCATCGGCCAGTTCGCCGAGCAATTCGGTCGTGGCCTCTATTCCCATGAGATTGTTGAGCATGTTGACCGCTCTTGCGTAAGAGATGTTCAAGCGTATATTCGCTTCAAAATAACGGTATTTAAGACTTTCGTATTCTTCAACCAGTCTTCTTATTTCACGAGCCGTGGTTCTGCCACCAAGAGCATGATCAGCGATTTTCCTGTTGAGCACGTAATTTATTCTTTTCTCGATATCGCCCAGTGCTTCGTCTAGCTTCTTCGATTCTTTCATGGCGATATCCAATTCGTTACTTATAAGGTCCCATTCGTATCTGATCTGCCTGATCCTGTTCAGCTCGGCGGCCTTGTACCTTTTCTGTTCAAGCCTCGCAAGTTTGGCCCTGATGGACCTTCCGCTGCCCAAGATCCTTGTTGCAACCGAAAGCATGTAGCTTGGGCCGCTGCCCATATCATACCATCCTCCCTGAGCCGTCAGAGTGGGAAGCACTGACCATAGCGCCCTGTCTTCGGCCAGCTCCGCCTTTTTACCTCTGTTCCTCATGTGCTGCAAGGCCTTGTCCCTGTCCAATTCTAAACCCCGCCTGAAATCCGCATCCAAGGAGCTACTGTCGCGGTATGTATCCATTCTTTCCATCAGGTATGAAAGATCAACGGCTACTCCAGTCTTTGACTCAAGAAGTATCTGCAGTTCCGACATGCCCAATGTTAAGGCTTCTTTGGTATCGGCTTTGGCCAACCTGACCCGCGTCAGTTCAAGTTCCGCAGCTCTTCGGTCCATCGACCTGTCCGCTTGAGGGTCATCCATTCCACTGTGCGCGCCCGTCAAAAGGTTCAGCTTTCTTATTTTTGCTTCCTGTTCGGCCACTCTCATGGCCGCCCTGGCGTATGCGCCGTAAAGCTCAATGATCCTTTTCCGGGCGTTCTCCATCTTTAGACCGGTAATGATCTTCTTGTCTTCCACATCCAGTTTGGCCATCTCGGCGCCGTGCATATCGGGCTTGATTGTCAGCGATACCGTGATACCAGAGGTGCCGTCCCCTCCCTCGTAGAAATGCACGCCGGCTGTCATTTCCTGCTCGAACATGCTGGCAAAGGAGGATAGTTTCTGCATCTGCCTCGCTATGCTTATATCAAGACGGGCTATCGCGTCCTCCGTCCTCTGACCTATGTTCGATATGGCCCGGTCAAGGCTGACTACCTCACCCAGATCCGGCGCTTCTTTTATTTCAGACTCTTTCACATCCAGGACTGAAAGAAGTATTCTCATCACGGCAAGATTGTTCTCCGCCTGGTCTATTATCCCCAAAAGCCTTATCCTTTCGGCCTTCAGCCTTTCCAGCCGCCCCAGATCGGCCAGGCCGTCCATATTTGCTTCAAGACGTTTTATCTGCTCGTCGCATATCTCAAGTCCGTTCCGGGCCAGTCTTACTTTCTTGTCGGCGAGGCGGTATAGCTCTATGGCACTTTCTTTCTGGCGCTGGGCGATCTGTTCGGCCTTGCGCAGCAACAAGTCCTGCCTTTTTGACTCCTCCACCGCCAGACCGCTCAGGATCTTCCTTGTTTTCTGTCTCGCGTGAGCCCCCGTCAGAAATCCCGGCAGGTTGAACCACCCCAGGAACTTCCAGTCCAGCCAGGAATCAGGAAATCTGGGATAAATGGCCAGAGGACATCCGCTGGCAGCGAACGGAGAGACTGAGATCACCAGACTGAACTGATCCCCTTCTTTTATGATGGCTACAGATGAAAGAGCGTACCCCCTTCTCTCGGCTCTGTGGATTCCCAGTCTAAGGGCTTCATCCCCGGTTCTGTAATCTATAAGCACCTCTCCCGCCGATTCGCCTTCGCTATCGGTAACGGAAACAATGTATCTCAGCGAGATATCACCGGCGCATATCTTGCTGGTATCGACCTTTTCCCCGTCGGGATCAGTTACAATCATCTTATTATCCGGGGCGATGGTTACACGCGAACCCTCGGGGATGCTTTTAATGTCACTCGAGAGGACTTTGCCCCTGTCAAGCGCGATCTGGCCCATATAATCATTCTTCTCGTCTCGGACGGCCAGGATCCGTATCTTCCTCCTGCCTGCTACAGTAAGTCCGGTCGGGATGTTGTTGGCCGCAAGTTCATTATCCGGTCCTATAGTGACCATGGACCCTTCCTTGACCATCTCTACCGTACTGGAGACCACAAAGTTCCCCTCAAGGCTTTCTTTAAGGGTATCCAGTATCTTTTCTATATCCTTATTGGTGATATTATCGATCATCATTATGTCAGAATACTCAAGCCCGAGTATGTCCCTTAAATTGTTCCTCGCTATCTTAAACTGGAGAAGTACGTGTTTCTGTTCAAGAAGCACTTTCCGTTTTTCTCGCTGGAGTCTTTCAATCTGGATGCCTGAAACTCTGGGGTTAGACCGCAGTGCGTTTATCCTCGCCTGCAGGTTCTTTGTTTTCTCATCCAGGTTGCTGTATCTTTCCATGAGTGAATGCATCCTGACAAGCTGCCTTGCTATATTCACCTGGAGTTCCCGTTCCGCCAGTTTAAGCTTTATAAGCGAGGAAAGAACGAACTCTTTGCCCGCTTCGCGTTTTTCTCTCTTTCCCGGATTGTTGAGGGGGATCGCAATAGATATCCCCAACCCCGAACCGTTAATAAAATTCGTGGAGTTCAAGTTCCCCGGGTCGAAAATGTCTCCGCTTAATCCGATACTCGCACCTATATTGACTATGGGCCTGAAGACTTTCACGTCATCTCTCGCCATGTTGCGCGCTAATTCAACGTCTTTTTGCGCGGGGCCGAGCCGGCCTCTTTCACATGCTACAAGGAACATATCCACAATAGAGGTACCCTTTAACGAATATGGCGCCATATCAAGCGAAGAGGTTATAACGGGGAGTTTTCCCCTGACGATATCTTCCCGTTCGTCGTGGTCAACGCCCCGGGGTATGTCAAGTCCGGGAAGTATGGTCGATATTCCATCGATCAACTCTGCCATCTCCTCGTCGCTTTTAACTCTTCCTCTCAAAAAGTTGCCAAGGGTCCACAGACCCTTTTCAAATTCCTTGATATGCCTGGCAAGTTTGCGCCTTTCTTCCACGGAAAGATTATCACGGATATAGACCTCAAGCTCGTCGGTGGTCTTCCTGTTCTCCTCGGTCATATCCTCTAACCGTTCAATGGCCTTATCTACTTTTCCGATATATTCATCGGTCTGCCTTTCGCTCATGGGCATCACCAGACCGGGCAAATATTCCCTGACCTTGAGCCATACTACCTCAGCTTCCGCGAATCTTTCCTCCTCCCATTCGTCCCAGTATTCTTCTATAAGGTCGGCTATCTTCTCAAGCTGCTCCAGGTCATATTGATCAAGGTCCATTTTCGTGGTCCCACGTGACTTGGCCCGAACTACCTCTGCCCTCAAAAGCAGGTTATATGAGAGTTCTTTCTCCACCTCGGCGTTCTTAGCCTCTTCCATAGCCCGCAGAAGGGATAGCAGACCCCCGATCCCGGAATCGTACCTGGTCCTTATACCGTTAACGTGCTCTCTGGCTTTACCAGCAATATCCAACCTTTCTTTTTGCGCGGCTGTAAGGGTCTGGATGGTATCCTTTGCCCTTGCGGCCATTGTGTACTGCATTCTTACGATCAGCTTGTATTCATCTATGGCCTTCAGATACAGCAGCAGGGCCCTTCTGGCAGCTTTCTGCCTTTTCATGTCACCGAAGACCATCCCCGCTCTAACCCCCAGAAAACTCGGATCTCTTAGATTATCATAGAGCACTCTCCTTAACAGGTCTTCTTCCCACACAGCCGCCACGCTCAGGTTCAAATGCTCGAATACGTTGGACGGCACCAACGCCTGCAAGGATTCTATCTCCTCGGATTTTTTGGCAAGGATCAATGCAAGGTACCGGTCCATCCTGATATTGCTGCGGGAAAGAAGCTGTGCGATCCTCTCCGGAGAATAATCCGCTTCATCTAGTTCGAAACGGATGCCGCTGGGCAGGCCCATAATATATCTAAGTTCGGATTTGCCGTCGAGTACCACCTTCTGCTGAGACGACATTTCATTTTCAGCTTTCGCTATGTGCATATCCAGAACAAGGAGCTCTTCGCTGGACATGTTGAAAGATGCGCCTTTTTCACGTATCTCTTTCAGTGATGCCAGATGCTTAGCAATAACACTTGTCTTCCTTTTAGCCGTCATGATACCCGCGTATATGCCCACAACCCTGTGCATGAGCTCTAGCTTGGCGAGTTCCACATTGATGCGTCTTTGCCGTTCGGTAGCTTCAGTGGATTCTACATCCTGAGACCTCCCCGCATCATATAAGACCATTCCAAGGGTTGATGTAAGTCGAAGTTCGGGCTTATTAAGTTCGCGTATCCTTTCACGGTTAGCTGCCTCTTCCTCTTCAAGAGCCCTGATCCTGGCCAGACCGTTCTGTATCTCTTCTTCATCGTCGGTTATCTCCGCCAGTTCCCGTTCTATTCTTGCGTAATCGTTCCGTATCTCCAGCTCACCCTCTTCTATCTCCGCCAGCTCCTGTTCTATGCGGGCGCGATCCTCCTCTATTTCCCGTTCATTTTCCGCTATTTCCGCCAGTTCCTGCTCTATACGTTCTTCATCCTCGTCCTCTATCGCTTCTTGAAGCTGTTCCAGATCGTTTTCCAGAGCCACCAGATCATCCTCCAGCTCAAGCCGGGCCTCGGCCAGCTGTTGCTGATCGTTACGCAGGGCCGCCTGGTCGTCTTCCAGTTCAAGATATGCCTCATACAGCTGTCTTTGGTCGTTCTCCAATGCGGCTCTATCCTCCTCCAACTCCCTTCTGGCCTCGCTTAAGCGTACTGCGGTTTCACGGGCATCCGTTTCCGCCCTCCTCAGAAGACGGTTGCCGGGAGAACCTGTTAGACCATCAGATATACCGTAACTTAATCCTACATCCCAAAAGAGCCTTCCGGAACCGGCGAGCTCCCGAGTGACCGTGGCCTCTTCCAGTCTGTGTTCGGCCTGTTTAATGTAATAGGAGTCGCGCAGTACCACTTCAAGGATATCGGCTATGCTCTTTTTCCGGTTACCGGTAAAATCCTCCGAGGCGTCATACCCGAGCGAGTCATACTCACCGAGAATTTCCCTGAGAGCTTCCGGTTTTTTCTTGTGTTTCAGAGCCTTGTTCAGAAGGACCAGCCCCGGATCCCTGCCCATCGCCTTCTTGCCAAGGGTGAACTCAAGACATCGGTATATCTGCCAAGCGAGCCTCTGCCTGCCGAACCCGTGCCAGTGAATCTTTATCTCCCCCTCCGCTATCAGGCCGAGAACACTTCTCATAGCCAGTTTAAGCCTCTCCACTGAACCCTCTTCAGATGATACTTTCCCTCTCCAATCAGTAAGGTTTTCATACACACCGTGGGCCTCTTCATATGTCATCAGCCCTCTTTGGTCTCTTTTTTCATCCGGCTTGAACCGTTTATCCGAAGAGCGCTTATCGTCTTGGGCCTCTTCGGGACCGGTCTTTCCAGCATCATCCGGAGTGCTTTTCTCTTTTAGCGGGGGAACAGCGGGTGTATCATCTTCTCGCTCATCGGGTTTTTCGGCCTGTTCCTTCTCCTGGAAGTCACCAACATTATGTGAGACGTTGCTCAGCCCGATCGGATCGGCCTGCCTTAGTTCACCTTTTACGTTACCGTCTGTTTCTGTCTCCTCCCAGTCGAAAACCGTTACCTCATCCTGCTTGTGAGAACCGGTCCTAACTATGAGGATAGCGCGCCCTCGAGCATCATATACCGTGACCACTTCACCCTTATTGCTCAAACCTTCGGGAATAATGACCATATTCCCGGCAAGTGTT